>DASZCY010000174.1:0-11459 GCA_035942615.1 Solirubrobacteraceae bacterium
GTACAAGTCCCACCCCCCCAGCTCGGGCCCCCACAAACAGATCCCCGCCGACGACGGCGTGTATCCGCCCGGCAACCCGCCCGCGGTGGAGAACTGGCTGCACGCCGCCGAGCACGGGCGCATCCTCGTTCAGTACGCGCCGGGCACGCCGCAGCAGCGCATCGACCAGCTGCAGGCCCTCGTGCAGGAGCCGGTGCTGGGGGCCCCCGGCGGCTACCACACGCTCGTCTTCCAGAACAACACGGGCATGCCCTACCAGGTGGCGGCGGTGAACTGGACGCGCACGCTGGGCTGCCCGCAGTTCAACGACCGCGTCTGGGATGCGCTGAGGCTCTTCCGCGAGGAGTACACCGACGACGCGCCCGAGCGCGTCCCCTGACGGTCTCGGGCGCTGCGCTTGCTTCCGCCTCAGGGCCACCCGCCCGTCTCGCCCTTGTAGAGCCCGTCGCTGCCCACCACGGCGCGGGCGGTGAGCGCCAGGACGCGCAGGTCCAGGCGCCACGAGCGGTGCTCGACGTACCACAGGTCCAGCTCGATGCGCTCCGCCCAGGGCAGCGACGCGCGCCCATGTACCTGCGCCCAGCCGGTGATGCCGGGCCTGACGGCCAGCCGGCCGCGCTGGCGCTCGGTGTACTGGGCCACCTGCACGGGGACGGTGGGCCGCGGACCGACGATGGCCATGTCGCCGCGCAACACGTTGACGAGGTTGGGCAGCTCGTCCACCGAGGTGCGCCGCAGCAGCGCGCCCAGGCGGGTGATGCGCGGGTCGCCCTCGTTGACCGCCAGCCCGGAGCCCAGCGCCTCGGCCCCCGCGACCATGGTGCGCAGCTTGAACATGTCGAACTCGACCCCGTGGCGGCCCACGCGGCGTTGGCGGTAGACCGGGTGGCCGGGGGACTCCAGGCGAATGGCCAGCACCGCGGCGGCCAGCACGGGCGCGGTGGCGATCAGCACGGTCGCGGCCACCACGATGTCAAAGGCTCGGTGCAGCGCCTCGTTCATCGCGTGCCCTCCGGGGCCTCCCAGCCGGCCTCGGTCCCATGTCGGAGCCAGTCGAGGAGGCCCATGGCCACGCTGGCGGTGGTCAGGACGTAGTAGCGCGCCACCAGCAGCGGGCGCACGGGCAGCGGGCGGGCGGCCCCGGCGGCGCCCAGCAGGCCCAGCTGGGCGATCAGCGCGGCCGCGTAGAGCGCACCGCCGCCCAGGATGGCCAGCGCCGCGCTGGTCACGAGCGCGACCAGGTGCAGGAAGGGCGCGGCGTAGCGCAGCAGGCGATGGGAGACGATCATCAGCGCGTAGGCCAGGCCGTACCCCCGCAGGGAGAGCATCCCGCCGCGCAGGACGATCGGCCAGGTGTGGCTCATCATGCGCCGCTTGCGCGAGAACTCGCCCTCGATTGAGGGCACCATCTTCTCCGTCGCGCGCGCCCGGGGCGCGTACACGGCCCGCCACCCGCGCTTGACCAGGTTGAAGGGAAACGAGAGGTCGTGGCCCATGATCGGGTCCACGACGATGTAGGCCTCACGCCTGGTGGCGTAGATGGCCCCGTTGCCGCCGGTCACCGAGGCCAGGCGCGACTCCAGCGCGCGCAGCGCCATCTCGTAGCGCCAGTACAAGCCCTCCTGGTTGGTGCCGGGACGAGCGGCGTCCCCGACGAAGCGCACCTGGCCGCAGACATACCCGACGCGGGCCTCGGCGAAGGGCGCGACCAGCTCGCACAGCGCGTCGGGCTCCCACCGCGCGTTGGCGTCGCTGAAGGCCACGATCCTGCCGCGAGCGCGCTCGACAGCCGCGTCCTGAGCCCGGATCTTGCCCCCACGGGGAAGGTCGAGGACGAGGTCGGCCCCGGCGGCACGCGCGCGCTGCACGGTGGCGTCGGTGGACCCGTCGCTGGCCACGATCACCTCTAGGCGCTCGCGCGGCCAGGCGAGCCCGAGGGCGTCGGCGACCTTGCCGGCGATGACCGACTCCTCGTCGTGGGCGGCCACCACGAGCGTCACCGATGGCTCCTGTCCGGGCGCGAACGGACTCCATTTTGAGTGGCTACGCGCCACCTTGTCCCATGCGAGGAGCAGACACGGGTAGCCGCCCTGCGCATACAGAAGCAACGTGGTTGCTAGCCAGAACGAGAGTTCGAGGACGATCACGTGTTCGCTTCGGGGCTTGGGGTGTCCGTTGCCTGACCGCAGAAAGCTGCTTGGGTGGGTAAAGCAATCCTGTCCCTGCCCTCCCACAAGGAGCTTCCTGTGCCCGATGCGCTGCAGTCTGACTTCAACGTGCACCTGCCAGCCGGTCCAGCCGGGCTCGATCAGGACGCGGAGTGGTGCATTCTGGAGGTCAACGGCCAGCGTCGGAGGATCCTCTTACACGACTATGACGAGCTGTACCGGGTCCCCGGCGCCTACGAGCAGCTCTTCTACGCGCAGCTCAAGTGCGACTCGCCCCGCGTCGTCTGCTCGCTGATCGATGCCGTGCTGGCCGAGCAGGGCCGCTCGTTCGAGGATCTGCGCGTCCTCGACGTGGGGGCCGGCAACGGCATGGTGGGTGAGCGCCTGGCCGACATGGGCGCCGAGACCATCGTCGGCGTCGACATCATCGAGGAGGCCCTCGAAGCCACCGAGCGCGACCGCCCCGGGGTCTACGACGACTACCGGGTGGTCGACCTCACCGACGTGGACGCCGAGGACGACGCGGCCTTCCGCGAGCATGACTTCAACGCGCTCGTGACCGTGGCGGCCCTGGGCTTCGGCGACATCCCGCCCCAGGCCTTCGCCCAGGCCTATGACTATGTCGCCGAGGGCGGCCTGATCGCGTTCAACATCAAGGACCGCTTCCTCGAGGAGGGCGACGAGTCGGGCTTTCGCACGCTCGTGGAAGGGCTGGCCGACGAGGGGCTCATGGTGCCACTGGCCCAGCGCCGCTACCGCCACCGCCTCTCCACGGCTGGGCGACCCCTGCACTACGTCGCCCACGTCGCCCAGAAGCGGGGCGACGTGCCCGCCAGCTGGCGCTAGGGGTGGCGAAGGCGGCCATATGGGGCGAGCGAAGCGAGCCGGTGGGAGGCGGGCCCCCAGGTCGCCAGGGCGACAGGTCGTCCTAGGGCTCAGCCAGGTCCCGGTAGAGCGCGAGCGTGCGCCGCGCGATCGTGTCCCAGCCGTAGGGGCCGGTCGCGGCGGCGCGCGCCGCCGCGCCCAGGCGCTCACGCTCGGCGCGATCGGCCAGCAGGGCTCGTAGCCGTGCGTGCAGGGCCGCCGGGTCACCCGGCGCCACGAGCGCCGCGGCGCCCGTGCGCGCCACCTCGGGAAAGCCCCCCACGGCGCTGAGCACCATCGGCCGGGCGAAGGCCAGCGCGGTGAACAGCACGCCGGACTGGTCGATCTCGCGGTAGGGCAGCACCACCAGGTCGGCACGGCGAAAGAACGCCGCGAGCTGGGCGTCGGGGACGAATCGCCGGTACCAGCGCACGCCGGGCGGCGCCGCCGCGCGCAGAGCGGTGGTGTCCATGCGGGGCATGCCCACGATCCACAGTTCGGCGTTCTCGATGCCCCGCCAGGCGTCGAGCAGCACGTCGAGGCCCTTGTAGGGGCGCAGTAGGCCAAAGCACAGCACGACTGGACGCTCGTCGGCGATGGCGCGCAGCTCGCGGGGCAGCGGCTGCTCGTCGGGAACCGCGGTCAGGTGCTCAAAGGCCCCGTGGGGTACGACGTGGACCCGCCCGGGGTCGAATCCCAGCTCGCCGATGAGGCGCTCGCGGCCGTGCTGGGAGTGCACCACGACGCCGTCGACCCGCTCGAGGAGGCGCCGCTGGGCATCCAGCTGGCCGCGGCGCGGCTCGCGGGGCAGAACGTCGTGGGCGGTAAGCACGGTGGCCCGCAGCCCGCGCGGGAGCAGGTGGACGTCCAGGGGCTGGACCGTTAGCCATTGAAGGTGGACCACGTCCGCCCGCCGGGGGGCGGTGACCCGATAGGCGACCATGTCGGGCACATGCTGGGCCAGGCGAGCGGCCCGGCGCAGCCGCGATCCGGGGGCGCCGGGCTGGAGGCGATAGAAGCGTTCGTCTACCGCGTAGCCACGGGCCGCGGCCACGGGCCCGTAGCCGAAGCGGCTGGTGACAAGCGTCGTCCGCGCGCCCTCCGCCGCCAGAGCCGCCGCCAGGGCGTGATCGTAGGGCGGTGTGAAGGCGGGGGGGTCGACGAGATCGACGCGCATGGACGTGGCCCGGACGAGCGCGGGGAGGCGAGCCGACCCCGGCCGTGCCCGGGAGTCGGCGGGTCGTCGGACTCTACGAGCGCCGGCGTGAGTTGGGCGGGTGCCCGCAGCGGCCCCTGTCTCCTAGGTTGGGGTGGTGCTCGGCGCGCTGCTGTGGGGAACCATCGCCTCCTCCTCGTTGCTGGTTGGCGCCGCCGTCGGCGTTCGTGCGCCGCTGAGCCAGCGGATGGTGGGCCTGTGCATGGGGCTGGGCGGAGGCGCGCGGATCAGCGCGGTGAGCTTCGAGCTGGCCGCCGACGCGCTCAGGCGCGGCGGCGCCGGCGCCGTCGCGCTGGGTCTCGCGGTGGGCGCGCTTGGCTTCTTCGCGGGCAACGCCGGCCTGCAGCGCCGCGGCGCGCACCGGCGCCACAGCCCGGGCGGCACCGGCGCGGGTCCGGCCGGCGCGCTGGCCCTCGGAGCCCTGCTCGACGGCGTGCCCGAGTCGGCCTCCCTGGGCATGACGCTGGGCACCGGCGGTGACGTCGGGATCGCGCTCGTGGTGGCGATCTTCCTGTCCAACGTCCCCGAGGCGCTGGCCTCGGCGGCCAACATGCGCGAGGGCGGCGCGTCGAGCGGCCACGTGCTTGGCTTGTGGGGTGCCATCGCGGGGACGTGCGTGGCGGCGACCGTGGCCGGCTCGGCCCTGCTGGCCGGGCTCTCGGGCGGCGTGGTCGGGGTGATCCTCGCCTTCGCGGCAGGGGCGATCCTGGCCATGCTGGCCGACACGATGGTGCCCGAGGCCTATGGGCACGGAGGCCGCGCGGTCGGCCTGCTGACCGTGCTGGGCTTCGCCCTGTCCTTTCTGCTCTCGGAGGCCTGAGCGGTTGAGCGAGGTGGAGCTGACCTTCTGCGTGGTCAACACCCAGCAGCGCGAGCTGCTGGTGCGCGGGTTGGACGCGGTGGCCCGCGAACGCGAGACGCTGCCTTTTTCCAGCGAGGTGCTCGTGCTCGACAACGCCTCCACCGACGGCTCGGCGGGCGCGGCACGGCGTCACCCGTCGGTCGACGAGGTCATCGCGCTGGAGCAGCGCCGCGGCAAGGGCGAGAACGACAGCGCGCTGCTGCGCCGCGCGAGGGGGCGGCTGTGCCTGCTGCTCAACGAGGACTCCGAGCTGTGCCCCGGAGCGGTGGTGGCGCTGCGCGACGCTCTGCGGGGAGAGCCGCGCGCCGCGGCCGCCGGCGCGCGGCTGGTGCGCCCCGACGGAACGCCCCAGGCGTGTGCCTGGCGCTTCCCCGGGCCGCGCGCGGCGTTGGCGGCCGCCGCCTTCCTGCAACGCCACTACACCGTCCAGAGTCACGGCGACGCGACACGGGAGGTCGACTGGGCGCAGTCCGCGGCGCTCATGGTCCGCCGCGGGGCCGCGGAGGCAATCGACTTCTTCGACCCGGCGTTCTTCGTCTACTCCGACGAGGTCGACTTCTGCCGCCGGCTGCGCGACGCGGGCTGGACCATCCTCTTCGTCCCCCCAGCCCGCGCGGTGCACCACGAGCAGCTGGCCACCGACCGAATGCCCGAGCGGCGCATCGTCGAACTGTCGCGCAACCGCGACCGCTACATGCGCAAGCACCACTCGGCGGCGGCTGCGTGGACCGTGCGCATGCTCACCGCGTGGACCTACGCCCTGCGCGCCCTGGTCGCCGTGGGACTACCCGGCCACTCCCCCCGCCGCTACTGGTGCCACGCGACGGCCGCGCTGCACCCGGCGCGCGGCGAGGGTCTGCGGGAGGCGGCCGCCGACCACAATCTCGGTCGCCGGCTCTAGGGTGGCGGAGGCGGCCCCCGGACGCTCAGCGATACACGCCCCTAGAGATCCTTTTCGGCGCCCACCAGGCGGCGGGCGGCGGCCAGCTCCGCAGGGAGGGGGAAGCGCAGGACCAGGAGCAGGGCAGGGATCGCGGCGAGCGCGAGCGCGCGCAAGACAAAGCCGGCAAGCCCCTGCTCGGGCAGGAGCAGGGCGCCGAGGACGCTGACGCCCGTCAGCACCCCCACCGCCAGCCCGATGCGCCGGCCCTCGAAGGGTACCGCGAACAGGCGGCGGGTGAGCAGGCGCAGGGTCACGAGCATGGCCGCGTACGCGCCGCACAGCGCGACGCCCGCCCCCGCGACGCCGAGCGGCCCGACGAGGAGCACCAGCAGCACGACGTTGAGCACCAGACCGGCCGCGGCGGCGGGCAGCAGCCGCACGGTGGCGTGCGCCCGTCCGGCGATGGAGGTCAGGAGCGCCACCAGCCCGTACAGCGCCCAGCCCAGTGCCACCCAGGGCAGCGCCGGGGCCGCGCCCAGGAAGGCGAGATCGCCGCTGAGCAGACGGACGAACCAGGGCCCCAGCAGGGTCAGGCTGGCCACCACCAGGCCGGCGGCCACCACGTACCAGCTGGTCACCGCGGCGTAGAAACGCCCGGCCTGCGCGTCGTCGCGCACGGAGTGCACCAGCGGCGGCCACGCCAGCTGGAATGCGCGCACGGCGATGATGACCACCGTGGCCAGCTTGGCCGCGAAGGCGTACAGGCCGGCGGCGGAGGCGCTCTCGAAGCGCAGCAGGTACGCACGATCGAGGACGTTGAGCGCGAAGACCGAGAGGTCGGCGGGGACCGTCGGCGCCCCGAAGCGCAGCAGCGGCCCCAGGAGGAGGCTGCGGGGGCGCAGGCCGATGCGATCGCGCAGCGCCCACCACAGCGCCAGCAGCACGACCGCCGAGGCGACGTAGTTGCCGGCGACGTAGCCGCGAGCCCCGCCGTCCAGGCCGACGACGAGAACCATCGTCAGCGCCACCGTCAGCGTCACGTTGGCCAGCGAAGCGGCCAGGTAGGTGCGCCGGCGCTCCTCGACGCGCAGCAGGGCGTAGGCCACCTCGAGGTTGGTGAACGCCCACAGTCCCAGCAGGGCCAGGCGCATGAGCGCCGCGTCCTCCACCCCTAGCAGGACGAGGCTCAGCGGTCCGGCGACCGCGGCGCCGGCCAGGGCCACGGCGCTGCTGGCCAGAAGCGCCGTGGCCGTCAGGGTGCGCGCCAGGTGCTCGCGCCGCACGGCATCCTCGTCCTCGAACCACATGCGCACCACGGCCTCGCCCAGCCCCGCGCGCAGGAGGATCGAGACCAGGATGATGAAGACCAGCACGCTCTCGGCCAGCCCGTACTCGGCCGTGCTCAGGACGCCCGTGTACAGGGGGATGGTGACCAGGGCCAACAGCCCCGAGACCACCGAAGCGGTCTGGTAGGCGACGCCGGAGGCCAGCAGGCGTCGCAGCAGACGGTCCACGCGCGGGGACGGTATCGGGGGCGGATCGCGGCCAGGCCCGGCACCTCGAACGGCTCGTCGGGGCCCTCCCCCGCTGCGGATGGGCCACCAGCCCGTCCGGCTGGAAGACTGCAGCGTCATGGCCGCGGGTGACCCACTGTGCGTGCTGCTCCTCCCCCGGGCGCCGGAGGACTTCATCTTGCGCGACCAGGCCGAGGACCTGATGCGTGCGCCGGGCGTGGTCGCCGTCGGGCCGCCCCGGGTGCCCTACGGAGCCATCGCGCGGCTGCCCGGACGGGTGCGTGGGTCCGTGGCCGGCGCTGCGGCGCGCACGATCCGCGCGCGGCTGCCCGCGGGCGAGCCGCGGGCGGTGGCGATCTTTCATCCCCTCCAGCTCCCCGTGGCGCGCGCCCTCGGGGCCGGGGAGCTGTGGTACGGACGCTGGGATCGCTACGAGCACGCCTACGACGCCTCGCCGCGCCTGCGCACCCGGCTGGAGCGACTGCACGACCAGGCCGCGCGCGAGGCCGCGCTGACCTTCGTGGCCTCCGACGAGCTCGCCCGCCTGGAGCGCGAGGCGGGGCGCGAGGCCGCCCTGGTGCCCCTGGCCGCCGATGCCTTCCCTGCGCCCGACCCCGGCGCGGCGGTCGTGGCGGTCTCCCTGGGCCACCTGGGCTGGCGCACCGACTGGGCGCTGCTGCGCGCGGTCAGCGAGGCGATGCCCGAGCTGGTGCTGTTGCTGGTCGGCGCGTGGCACGACGCGGAGTGCGCCGGCGACCCCGACTACGTCGCCTGCCGCGCCACACCCAACCTGCTCTGGCTGGGCGCGCGCTCCGACGAGGAGGCCGCGCGGCTGATCCTGTGCGCCGACGTGGGCATCGTGCCGTTCAAGACCGAGCCCTTCAACGACGCCGGTCTGCCCTACCGCATCCTCAAGTACGCCCGTCTGGGGCGGCGCACGGTGGCGCCCGACCTGGCCGGCCTGCACACCTGGTCGCGCGCGGTGGACACCGCCGGTGACGCCGGCGCCTTCGTCACCGCGCTGCGGGCGGCCGGTGGCCGGCGCACGGCCCCCGACCTCGAGCTGCGTGCGTGGGCGCTGGAGCAGACCGCCGCGCGCCAGAACGCGCCCCTGTGGGAGCGCCTGCGGGCGCTGGGCATCGCCGGCGATGCCTGAGATCGCACGCGAGGGACCGGAGTGCGTGACCGAGCTGCGCCCGCTGTGGCTCGCGGTGCGCGACCATCACCACGAGGTCGCCCCCCACTTCGGCGACGTGTGGGAGGAGGAGGAGAGCTGGCGACTGCGCCGCGCGCACCACGAAACCGTCCTCAACCAGCCGGGCGCCTTTGTGCTGGTCGCCCGCGAGGCGGGGCGCCCGGTCGGCTACGCGCTGGTCACACTGCGCGGCCCGTCGCCCACCTGGCGCGAGCCCGCCCACCGCGGCGAGCTGGAGGTGCTCAGCGTCTTGGCCGCCTACCGCGGGCAGGGCCTGGGTCGGGCGCTGGTGGAGGGCTGCTACGAGGAGCTGGCCGCCGAGGGGATCGACACCATGACCCTGCGCGTGGTGGCCGACAATGCGCCCGCGCGCGCCTTTTACGAGGCGCTGGGCTTCGATCCATGGGTGGTCGAGCTGCGCGGCACGCGGCGTGGCCCACGGGGCTGAGCGACGGTGGGCGGGTTGGCGGCCCGACTGGCTACGTGGCGTGCTCTCCTCGTCACGACTCGTGCGGTGGTGCCTGACTCGCCTCCGCTGGGCATCCGCGGCTTCTGCGGGTCCGACCAGCAAGAGGAGGTGTGGCGTCGCAGCGTGGCGGTGCGCTGTGAATGGGCGCAGCTGCGCCCGCCCTGGCCCACGGCGACGTGGCGATCGAGGAGATACTCGACCACCCGGCCGCCCAGAGGCGATCGCTGTTCAGCGATCGTCTGACTACGCGTCGACACAGCTGGCGCTCTCCACACCACGCCGCCGCAAGCCTCGCACCCCCTGACACCCCCACATCTTTCCGGCCTCCCGAGATTTAAACGTCAAATAACAAAAGTAGAAACGAATTCTCCCCGACACAGAAGATCCACGGCTGCTTATAACCTGTCAAGCCATCAGATCTTGAGATAGAGAAGGTGATGGAAGTAACCACCTGTCCAGGCTCGCTGAAGAGCCCACTGGAAAACGGTTACGCTCGGTCCCGCGGGCCATGTCTGGCCTCCCGGTCTGGGCCCGCCACCCGCGCCCCCGCGGCGGGGCCTGTGGGACCCGAGCGCCGCCAGGGCGTGTCATCGTCGGGTTGCCAGGACCCCGCCGGCGGGTGACCCGTCTCTCCCGGGCGCGCGCCCGTGGAGGCCCCGCGTAGAGCTCGCAGGCGAGGAGAGTCGCCAGTCGCGCAGCAGCTCGCGGGCCTCGTCGCTGAGCCGGGGGCGTTGCAGTGGCAGACCCGCCCCTACCTCGCGGGGGGCCGATCCGCGGGGCACGCGGCGTAGGCCGCCAGGCTCCCCCGCCGCGCGAGCCGGCTGAAGCCCGGGTCGGGCGCGTTGGTGGCCGGGCTGGCTCCGTCGGCGAAGCCGTAGCGCTCCAGCGCACGGCGCCCGGCGAAGAACACCGCGACGCCGCGCCCGGGGCGTGCGTCGGAGCGGGCGGCCACCGCGGCCGCCGGCAGTCCCAGGCGCCAGCGCGTCTCGGGCACCAGCCGGTAGTTGGGAAAGCTGATCGGGCCGCATGCCACGGCGGCCCGCACCCGGGGCGTGGCCAGCAGGGCCGCGTGGTCCTGATGCATGCCGCCCACAAAGGCGAGTTCCTGCTCCAGGCGCGCGAAGCTGGGCAGCTTCCACACCAGGAAGGCCAGCCCGAGGAGTGCCGCGCCGGACGCGGCGCGGCGCCAGCGCCGCCGCCACCGGTGGCCGGGGGGCAGCGTGGTGAAGCCCGCGATGGCGTACCCCGCGAACAGGGACAGGGCGATGACCGGCACGGTGAGGTAGCGCGGGAGGATCGACAGGCCCGCGAGGCCTGTCCCCACGAAGGTGACGAGCCCCGCGCCGGCCAGGCCGAGCGGGACCGCCAGCGGCCGCCAGCCCAGGCGCGCCACGGCCAGCCCGACGCCCAGCACCCCGGCCAGGGCGACCGGCGGGCGTGCCACGTCGGCCACGAAGGACACGAACGCGCCGGGCACCTCGGCCAGCCCACGGGGGCGGTTGAGCTCGTCGGCCAGGTCATTCGTCGCCTTGAGGGAGTGCAGCGGATCGCCGGTGACGGCCAGGTCGACGGCCGCCCACAGCAGCGGCGGCGCAGCGGCCAGCGCGAGAAGCGCGCCACGGCGGCGGTTGGGGCGTCCCGGCAGCGAGAGCAGCGCGTACAGGCCGCCCAGCACCCAGGCCTCGGGGCGCAGCAGTCCGGCGGTGGCCAGCAGGGCCATGGGCCCCGCGCGTCCGCCGACCCCTCCCTCTCGCCGCGCGGCCTCGGCCTCCCACGCGGCCGCGCCGATGACCAGGGCCAGGAACGGCACGTCCACGTAGGCGCGCACGGCGTAGAGCAGGAAGGCGAAGGAAGAACCGACGAACAGGGCGGCCAGCAGGGCTGACCAGGAGCCGAACAGCGCCCGCGCCAGGCGGAAGGTCGCCCACGTCAGCGCCACGAGGCAGAGCATGGTCAGCAGCACGAGCGCGCGGTCGGCCCCCGCGCCCAGGAGGGACAGCAGCGCCGCCACCACCAGATAGAGCGGGTGCTGGGTCGGCGCGGCGTAGGCCTCGAAGGTGGGGGCCCGCCCTCCGAGCAGCTCGCGACCCCACACGAGGTGGAAGTAGGCGTCGTAGTTGGGGAAGGTCGGCACCAGCCACCAGAAGGCCACGGCCACCAGCGCCCCCGCGGCCAGGCCACCGACCTCGAGCCGGGCCGTGCCCCCGAGCCGGCAGGCGCTCGCGGCGCGCCGGCCCGCGCCGGTGACCGCGGCCATCAGGCCGGCTCGGGGGCACGGCCCGGCTCGA
>DASZCY010000175.1:0-2321 GCA_035942615.1 Solirubrobacteraceae bacterium
GGTCCATTCCCACCTCTGAGCTCAGCGGCGCGGTGCTGCCCAAGAACTTTGTGCGTCCCTGCGTGCTCCTGCTGCTGCGTGAGCACCCCGCGCACGGCTACGACCTGCTCGAGCGCCTGGAGGCGCTGGGGTTCAGCCGCGACGATCCCGGACGCCTGTATCGCGCACTGCGCACGCTGGAGACAGACGGTCTCGTCCACTCTGCGTGGCAGCGCTCCGAGACCGGCCCGGACCGGCGCATGTACGAACTGACGCGCAGGGGCATGGAGACGCTGCATGCGGCGGCGAGCGCCCTGGAGCAGACGCGCATACTGCTGGAGACCTTCCTCACCCGCTACGGGGAGTTCGCCGACCTCGGCGGAGACCGTCAGCGCGCCCGGCACGCGCGCTGAGCGCCTCGCCGTCAGCCCGACGCCGATCACGCGCGCCCGTGTGCGGCGAGGGCCCGCAGCGCGGCGCGGGTGCGCGCGTCTGCCTGCTCGGCCTGCGCGTCGGTCCAGCGCCAGCGCACCCCGTCATCGATCGCGAAGGTGGGGTGGCCGTGGTCCTGGATGCGCCCGACCGCGATGGCCACCGCGGTGACGTTCTCGACGCCCGGCAGCGGGTCGGCGGCGACGGAGGCGGCGCCATGCGCGGTGAAGGCCAGGCCGGGCGCGGCCACCGCCAGGGCGACACGCGGGTCGGCGCCCAAGCGCCGCAGGGAGGCGCGACGGTGGGCGAGGGCGAGCAGGACCCCGCGCCGTCCGGTGCGCAGGGCGGTGGAAACCGGGATCGCGTGCGGCTCACCGGCCACGGTGACCAGCCAGGCGACGCTCGCGTCGGGCCAGGCAGGCAGCTCGTCCAGGTCGGGCACGGCGCGAAGGTAGCGTGAGGGGGTGCCTCCGGCACTGGACATCCGCGGCCTGAGCAAGGTCTATGGCGACACCCACGGAGGCTTGCGCAGGCGTGCGAGGACCCGTGGCTTCTGCGCGCTGGAGAGTCTGGACCTCCGCGTCGAGGCCGGCGCCTTCTTTGGCCTGCTCGGGCCCAACGGCGCGGGCAAGACCACCCTCATCTCGGCGGTGTGCAACCTCATCCGCATCACCGCCGGCGAGGTGCGGGTCTTTGGCGAGCCCCACGACTCCCTCCCCGCACGACGCCTCATCGGGCTGGCAGAGCAGGACGTCAACCTCGACCGCTTCCTCGACGTGGAGGAGACCCTGCTCTACCACGGCGGCTACTACGGGATGGATCGCGCCCGCGCGCGCCGGCGCGCGCGAGAGATGATGGAGGTCTTCGACCTCAGCGGCAAGGCGGGCGTGCGCGCGCCCAAGCTCAGCGGCGGGATGCGCCGGCGGCTACTGCTGGCTCGGGCGCTCATGCACGAGCCGCGTCTGGTGATCCTCGACGAGCCCACCGCCGCGGTCGACTTCGAGCTGCGCCTGGAATTGTGGCGGTACATCCGCCGCCTGCACGGCGAGGGCACCACGATCCTGCTCACCACCCACTACCTCGAGGAGGCCGAGGAGCTGTGCGACGAGATCGCGCTCATCCGCTCGGGTCGCCTCGTGGCCCGCGACAGCGCCGACGGGCTGCGCGCGATCTACGGCGCCGCCACGCTTTCGGAGGCGTACGTGCGCGCCATGGGTCGCGAAGAGGATGTTTCGTCTCCGGCCTGATCAGGGAATACCGACTCAACACTGTGCTCGACCAGCACGTGCGGGGTGACGCGGACATAGAGGGGCGGGGGTCCCTGCCGCGTCGAGATCACAAATCGGGAGGCTCCATGACATATCGCAGAATCCTTGTTCTCACGCTGGCCGCGGCCTTCTCCATGCTGGGCATCCTGCCCGCGGTGGGCGGGGCCAGTGAGCTCGAGGAGGGCACCAACCAGCTGCGCCAGAACGTCCAACAGTCCATCCGCGAGCTGGACCAGACGGTGGCACAGGCCGCTCCGGCGCCGGTACCGTCCGTCGAGCAGGCGGTGGGAAGCGTGACCGGCGGACAGACACGCCAGCAGACGCCGGCGGGCGATCCGCAGCTTCAGCCGCCGCTGAACGGCACGAACCCGCACGGGCAGGGCGGCGTCGCGTTGACCGATCTAAATCCTGACCCCGCGCGTCCGCAGGGCTCGGACACCGCGGGCTCGGACACCGGCGAGGAGGCCGTGGTCGGCCGCTCGCGGGGCGAGCAGCAGGCCGACGGCACCTATCGCGGACGCATCACCATCCTCGCCCTGTTCGGCCAGGAGGTCCTGGGCGTGGAGACCGGGCCCGGCGAGACCGAGGCCGGCCCGCTGGACGCCGTGCAGCAGGGAGTGCTAGATCCCCTGTGCCAAGGCG
>DASZCY010000176.1:0-8274 GCA_035942615.1 Solirubrobacteraceae bacterium
CGTGCACGGGGGGATCGGTGCCACGTGGGAGCACGACGCCCCGCTGTTCTTCCGCCGCGCGCAGCTCTCGCGCCGGCTGCTGGGAGGCGCGGGCGAGGCCACCGACCGGGTGGCCGGGGAGCTGCTGGCGCGGGTGGCCGCCCAGAAGGTCAGCCCCTGACCACGCCGATCGGGCGCTACCCGCGCACCCTTTCGGTGGCCCGTGCGATCAGAGGAAGCAGGACGCGCCGGGGCACCACGCGACCGCCCAGCGCGCTGAGCTGCGGAGCCAGACCGGGGATGAGCGAGCGCCGGCCGGCGCGCATCGCGTCCACCGCCGCCCGGGCCACGTCGGCGGGGTCGGCGATGACGAGGTTCGAGAGGCGCTCCCAGTCGCCCGCGCCCGCTCGCTGGCCGAACTCGGTGCGCACGGGGCCGGGAGCCAGGAGCGTGCACGACACGCCGGTGCCGTGCAGCTCGGCGTGCAGCGCCTCGGAGAACGCATTGACGAAGGCCTTCGACGCGGCGTAGGTCGCGAAGCCAGGCAGGGGCTGGAAGCCGGCGATCGAGCCGAGGTTGAGCACGGCGCCCTGACCGCGGTCGACCATCGGGCGCACGAAGGCGTCGGTCAGCGCGTGCAGGGCCAGGACGTTGAGGCGCACCTGGGTGGTCTCACGACCGGGCTGGGTGTCGACCAGCCGGCACAGCGTCCCGAAGCCCGCGTTGTTGCACAGCGCGTCCACCCGCCGCCCCTGCGCGCGCACCGCGGCGACCATCGCGTCACGCTCCCCGTCGTCGCCCAGGTCGGCGGCGTGGACGGCCACGGTCACGTTGTGCTGGGCGCGCAGCTCGTCGGCCAGCTCCTCCAGACGCTCGCGTGCCCGGGCCACCAGCGTGAGGCCGTAGCCGCGGCGGCCCAGCTCGCGCGCGAGCTCGCGGCCGATGCCCGAGGAGGCACCGGTGACCAGGACGGTGGCGTCGGGCGCGGGATCGGGAAGGCTCATGGGCGGCGATCCTTCCCCCGCTCCCATGCGAATACGCAGTGCGGGCCTGCCCCGCTGCCATGCGCTTCTGGACCCACGACCGCCTCCTCTTCCCCCTGCCCCCCGGCCACCGCTTCCCGCTGGGCAAGTACCGCGCGCTGCGCGAGCGGGTGGAGGCCGAGGGGCTGGGCCCCGTCGAGGAGGCGCCGGGCGCGTCGTGGGAGTCGCTCGCGCTCGTCCACGACCGTGCGTACCTCGAGCGCCTGCGCGACGGCGGCCTCACCCGCCGCGAGGAGCGCGCCCTCGGGCTGCCCTGGTCACCCGAGCTGGTCGAGCGCGGGCGGCACTCCTCCCAGGGGACCGTCGAGGCCGCCCGCGACGCCGCACGGGAGGGGTTCGGTATGAACCTCGGCGGGGGCACCCACCACGCCGCCCACGCCGCCGCGCGCGGCTACTGCCTGTTCAACGACGTCGTGCTGGCCATCCGCGTCCTGCGCCGCGAGGCGGTGGCCCAGCGCTTTCTGGTCATCGACACCGACGTCCACCAGGGCGACGGGACGGCCGAGCTGCTGGCCGACGATCCCGGGGCCTATGCCCTGAGCATCCAAGGCGGTGGCAACTACCCGTTTGTCCGGGCGGTCGGCGATCTCGACGTCGACCTGCCCAACGGCACCGGCGACGAGGGCTACCTGACGGCCATGTCCGAGGCCCTCGACCACGCCATGCCTACCGCCCGCCCCGACCTGATGGTGTTCATCGCCGGCGCCGACCCCTGGGAGGGCGACGCCCTCGGCCGCCTCGCGCTGACCAAGTCCGGGCTGCGCGCCCGCGACGCCCTCGTCCTCGAGCGCGCCGCGTCCCTCGGCGTGCCCCTGTGCACGGTTCTGGGCGGCGGCTACGCCCCCGACATCGCCGATACGGTGGAGATCAACCTGGCCACGGCGCGGGCGATCGCGAGCCGTCACGACGCTGGTCGTGCCACGAGCGACTATCTTGCGTCCTGAGCGACCCGGGGGCGTGGTGCTAACGGGAACACGCCGCCTTTGCAAGGCGGAGTTGGGGGTTCGATTCCCCCCGCCTCCACTGTCACCGGTCGATTGCGAGGGCGTCCCTCAACCGTTCGTGTAGACGATCATCACGTCGCAGGTGGCCTGCTGGGCCAGGCGGGCGTTGAGCCGACGCTGCCCGCATCGCATGACGCGCTGCTTGTCGGTGCCGACCATCAGCAGGTCGGCGTGCTCCTGGCGGGCGGCCTCGAGGACGCTCTCTGCCACCCCGCCGTGGTGGACGCGGGTCAGGACGGGGACCGAGTCGATGATCTGCGCGCGGGCCTGCTCGAGGCGCGCGTCGACGTCCTGTGCGGCGTTGATCGTCCACAGAAGCTCCTCGGGACAGCCGCGGCGTTGGGCCGCGCGCTGCTCGGCGCGCAGGCGGCTTGCTCCCACCGGCCGGTAGGCGCTGACCAGGAGGATCCGCCCGCTGGCCGCGGCCGCCACCTCGCCGGCTCGCCGAAGCGCCGCAGCGGGTGTGCCGTCCGCGCTGACCACAATGGTGGGGTGGGACATGCTCCTCCTCGCTCCCGACATACACCCTGCCTTCCGGATACAGACTGTTTCTAGCATGCCAGCGGTATGAGCTTCAAGAGCCGGCGGGCCGAACAGACCGAGGCGACCCGCCGCGCGCTGGTCGACGCGGCCCGCGCGCTGTTCGCCGAGCGGGGCTACGCCGACGTGGCCACCGAGGAGATCGTGCGCCAGGCGCGCGTCACCCGCGGCGCGCTCTACCACCACTTCCGAGGCAAGGAAGACCTCTTTCGGGCGGTGTTCGAGGAGATCAACGGCGAGCTCGCAGAGCGAGCGGCGCAGGGAGCGATGGCCGCGCAGGACCCGTGGGAGCAGATGCGCACCGGCGCCCACGCGTTCCTCGACGCCTGCCTCGACCCCGCCGTCCAACAGATCGCCCTGCTCGACGCCCCCGCGGTGCTGGGCTGGGAGACCTCGCGCGAACTTGATCAACAAGCCGGGCTGGGGATCGCCGAAGCGGTCATCGGAGCGGCGATGGCGGCAGGAGCGATCCAGCGCGGCCCCCTGCAACCACTCGCCCACCTCCTGCTCGCCGCGCTGCACGAGGGCGCCATGCTCATCGCTCGCGCGCAGGACGTCGACGCCGCCCGCGACGAGGTCGGAAGGAGCGTCGACCTGCTCCTCACCGGGCTGCGAACGCGCGGCGGGGAGCGCCCGGACGCGTGACGCCGCGGCCGGTCGCCGAGCGTCAGGCGCCGAGCCGGCGCATGGCCGCCGCCAGCGGGGCGTTGGCGTAGGGCCCCGGCGCGTCCAGTCCCGCGAGCACCCGCCGGCGCTCCTGCTCGGGCTTGTCCTGGGAGAGCTTGGCCTCCGCGTGCCACGAGTCCGCGCGCAGCCGAAAGGCCACGACCTGGTCGGCCATCTCGCGCGCAGTCCTCCCCATGCGGTCAAGCGACCACGGGTGCTCGACGGCGCTCTCGAAGTGGTCGACGGTGCGCTCCAGCACCGCCATCGGGTCCTCGAGCACCTCCGGCTTCCCCCGGACGTGCAGCGTGACGTGGTTCCACGTCGGGATGATGTCGCGCGCGTACCAGCTCGCCGAGACGTAGCCGTGCGGCCCGTGGAAGATCGCCAGCACCGGCCCGTCCAGCGCCTCGGACACCGGGTCGGGGCGCGCCACGTGCCCGACGACCCCCACGCCCTCGGCCTCATCGTCGACCAGGCAGGGCATGTGCGTCGCGCGCAGGTCGGCCGTCACGATCGTGGCGAACGGGTGGGCGCGTACGATCGCGCGCGCGGTCTCCACGTCGCCGAGGCGGAATGAGCTATCAATGTGCATGGGCGTGTGATTCGCCGGTGGAGGCCAGCAGTCCCATCTCTTCACATCCCCGCTTGCCGTCCGTCGTACCCTGGGCCATCACCGTGCCGATCGTCCAGACCGGTCCGCTCTGCGCCCGGCGGGGTTGCAGCCGCCCAGATTGGAGACAGGGGCTGTGCCATGCCTGCTGGCGCCTGGCGCGGTTGTTCGGCAAGGATCCGCGGATGTTCGCCTACGAGCCGTTGCACGGCTACCGCGATCGGCGCGACGCCGTCGAGCTTCCGTGGCGGCGCTGGGAGCAGGAGGCGCAGGCGCGGGGTGTGGCGATCGCGGACATCGTCGCGGAGGGCGGCGCCTCCGGCGCGCCGCCTCACCCCGGCGCGTAGCGGCCTCGTCCTCCGTTTGTTGCGCGCCCCTCCTGGGGGTAGCCTCGGGAACGATGACCCCGCGGGTCGAGGAGAGGGAGCGCCCCCAGGCGGCGGAGATCTCCAACCGCGAGATCGTCGATCACTGGTTCGACGTCGCGGCCGACAGGATCGGCCTGCACGACGACGCCCGCGTGGTGCTGCGCAGCCCCTATCGCGAGGTCGCGGTGCAGATCCCCGTTCGCCAAGCCGACGGGCGCATCCATTGCTACTCGGGCTTTCGCGTGCAGCACAACGGCGCGCGCGGGCCCTACAAGGGCGGCGTGCGCTACCACCCCGAGGTCGACCTCGACGAGGTGCGGGCCCTTGCGGCGCTCATGACCTGGAAGACCGCGCTGGTCGACGTGCCCTTCGGAGGGGCAAAGGGCGGGATCAACTGCACCCCGGCGGAGCTGACCGCGGACGAGCTGCAGCAGATCACCCGCTCGTTCGTCGACAAGATCTCCAAGGTGATCGGTCCCCAGCGCGACATCCCCGCCCCGGACGTCAACACCAACGCCCAGGTGATGGCGTGGATGATGGACGAGTACGGCAAGCTGCACGGTCACTCGCCCGCCATCGTCACCGGCAAGCCGCTCTCGCTGGGCGGCTCGCAGGGGCGCGAGGCGGCCACCGGCCGGGGCGTGGTCTTCTGCCTGAGCGAGGCGGCGCCACTGCTCGATCTGCGCCCCGACGAGGCGCGCATGGTCCTCCAGGGCTTTGGCAACGTAGGGAGCTGGGCCGGGCGTATTGCCCAGGGGCTCGGCGCGAAGGTCATCGCCGCCTCGGATGCCTATGGGGCCATCCACCACGAGGCGGGCATCGATGCCGATGCGCTGGCCGAGCACGTGCGCCACGGCGGGCGGCTGCCCGACTTCCGCGGCGTGGACGTCATCACGCCCGAGGAGCTGCTCGGCCTCGAGTGCGACGTGCTCGTCCCCGCGGCCCTGGGCGGCATGATCCACGCCGGCAACGCCGACGCGATCAGGGCGCGCATGGTCATCGAGGGCGCCAACAGCCCGACCACCCCCAAGGCCGACGAGATCCTCACCGACAAGGGCGT
The DNA here is from genome assembly GCA_035942615.1 of Solirubrobacteraceae bacterium. Taxonomy (GTDB): domain Bacteria; phylum Actinomycetota; class Thermoleophilia; order Solirubrobacterales; family Solirubrobacteraceae; genus Siliceabacter. The sequence continues at coordinate 5,271 of DASZCY010000176.1, forward strand.
CCTGGTCATACCCGACGCGCTGGCCAACGCGGGCGGCGTGATCGTCTCCTACTTCGAGTGGGTGCAGAACCTCCAACATCTCGCCTGGGGCGAGCGCGAGATCAACGATAGGCTGGGCACGCGCATGCGTCAGGCCTTCCGCGCGGTGCACGAGCGCTCGCAGCAGACCGGCGAATCGCTGCGCGTTGCCTCCTACGCACTGGCCATCCAACGGGTGGCCGAGGCCTCGCATGACCGCGGCTACCTCGCCCACGCGCCGGTCGGGTAAGGAGCGCTCAAAGCCAGACGGTGCCCTCGGCGACGATCACCACGGCGCCGCCCACGCGCACGCCCCCGTCCTCCAACGTGCAACGCAGTTCGGAGGGCCGGCCCATTTCGACGCCCTGCCTGACGGTCAGCTGCTGCGCTCCGGTGTGGGCGTGCAGGTGGGCCAGCAGCGGGCCCGCGGCCGAGCCCGTGGCGGGATCCTCGAGCACCGCCCCCGCGTGGTCGAGGAGCAGGGCGCGCGCGTGCGCCGTCGCGCCAGCGGGGTCGACGGCGCAGAGGTAGAGGGTGACCGCCTCCTCCAGACGCTCGCCCAGCCTGGCCGCGTCGGGGGCGAGGCCGGCCAAGGCGGCGTCGGCGCCCAGCGGAGCGATGACGTGGGGGATGCCGGTGGAGACGACCTGCCAGGGCAGCTCGGGGTGCGCCGCGTCGTCCGCCAGCCCGGCGGCGCGCAGCAGCGGCGTTGGGTCGAGCGGCGGGCCGGCGGTGGCGGGCTCCTGGAGCATGGACGCCGTGGCAGCACGTTCGCCGGTGCGCCGGACCTCGACGGGCTGACAGCCGGCGGCGGTCTGCTGCACGTAGCGGATCTCGGCCTCGCCGCGGATGGCGGCGAGAGCCACCGAGGTGCCCAGCGAGGGGTGGCCTGCGAAGGGCAGCTCGCCGGCCAGCGTGAAGATGCGGTTGCGGTAGTCGGCCGAGTCAGCCTGCGGGGTCTGGACGAAGGTGGTCTCCGACAGCCGCGTCTCGCGGGCGAAGGCCTGCATGGTCGCGTCATCGAGATCGTCGGCGTCATGCACCACGGCCAGCCCGTTGCCGGCCAGCGGGGTGTCGGTGAAGACGTCGAGCCAGGTCAGGCGGTGGGCGCCCACGGACAGCGCGTCCGGCTCAGAAGTCGAAGTCGCGCGGCGGCTTCTGCTCGAACCAGAGCCGGTCGTGCTCCGGCGTCTCCTCGAGGAACTCGGGCGTCTCCTCGAGCAGGTCCTCGCCCTCGCCCGACTCCTCCTCGTCCCCGGGCTCAGACTCCGCCCCGCGATGGTGCGTCGCCTCCTCGAAGTCGGCGACGGAGTACTGCTGGGTCGGCTGGTCGCCTTCGGGGGGCCGGGGGGGCTCGGGCTCGGGGTCGGCGAAGGGAACAGAAGCGGGTGGCTCGGGCGCGGGTGGGGCGGGCGGCTGGGGCGCGGGGGCCGGCGGCCCGGCGAAGGGCTCGAAGGGGGGCTCGTGGGCCGCCGGGCTCGGCGTTTCGAGCTCGTCGCCGAAGAAGTCCTCGTCCTCGAAGGCGAACTCGTCGGTCTCGCCGCCGATGAACTCGTCGACGTCCAGCTCGTCGCCTTCCTCGACCAGGGCCAACTCGTCGAGCAGCTCGGGCTCGGGCGGGGGCGCCTGCCACACAGGCTCAGGCTCGGGCTCGGGCGGCGGCGCCTGCCACACAGGCTCAGGCTCGGGCAGCGGCGGCTCGACCGCCTCGAGCCCGACCGGCTCCTCGCCTACGTCCGCGGAGTCATCCTCGCCGTCGTCGACGTGGCGCACCTCGATGGGCGACAGCCCACCGCCGCGGGCGCCGATCGTCGGATCCTCCCCTAGCGGGCGACCGAACGCGGTCGGGGCATCCTCGGCTGCGCCATCGGGCTCCCACCAGCCGTCGTCCTCCTCGTCCTTCGGCTCCACCCGGGCATGCCCGGGCGCAGGGGCCGCCAGCGGCTCCGCGCTGCGCCGCGGGGGCCCGAGGGCCTCCTGCTCCTCCCGGGCGATCTCCGAGGGGTCGGCGCCGCGGCGGCGCTTGAGGTCCAGGTGCTCGCGGATGGCGTCGTCGAGGAGTCCCATCCCGGCTAAGAGCCTAGCTTGGCGCGCACCGTCCTGTTCTTTCCCGCACGCTTGGCTTCCAGGAGGGCGGCGTCCGCGTCGGCCACGAGGCCCTGCTGGTCGTCGGTGGTCTCGGGGAGCGACGCGACCCCGAAGCTTGCCGTCACGTGCAGCGACCCGTGGCCGTTGGGCTGCGCCACGGCCACCCCCTCGATCCCCTCCCGTATGCGCTCGGCCAGCCGCTGGGCGCCTGCCAGGTCGGTGCCCGGGAGCACCACTGCGAACTCCTCGCCGCCGTAGCGCGCCGGCTCATCGATCTCCCGCGAGCTCTCGCGGACGACCCGCGCGACCTCACGCAGCACGGTGTCGCCCAACTGATGGCCGTGCGTGTCGTTGACCACCTTGAAGTCGTCGACGTCGAGCATCACCAGCCCAAGCTGGCCGTCGAAGCGCCGCGCACGCTCGACCTCGCGCTCCATGACCTCGTCGAAGCGCCGACGATTGTTCAGGCCGGTGAGCTCGTCGGTCACCGACTCGCGCGCGACGGTCTCGTGCAGGCCCACGTTCTCGATCGACACCGAGGCCTGGCTGGAGAGATACTGGAAGAGCTCGCGGTCGGCGCTGGTGAAAGGTGCGCCGGAGCGTGCCACGCTGACGGCGCCACTGATGCGGCGGTGCTTCTCGGCGCCCTCTCTGAGCGGGTGGGCCAGCGCGCTGGCGCCGTCGCGCGTGACCTCCCCGATGCCGCCCCCGGCCAGCACCTGCGCCTCGGCCTCGCGCACCACGCCCTCCAGCCCGCGCAGGGATCCCACGCGCACGGCCTCCTCCATGGGCACGCGGCGGCTGGCACGGATCGTGACCCGCCCGGCCTGCGCGTCGACGCCCTCCAGGGCGCTGGTGAGCACGATTTTCAGCAGCGCGTTGCGGTCGAGGTTAGAGC
>DASZCY010000177.1:0-1629 GCA_035942615.1 Solirubrobacteraceae bacterium
CAGGACCAGCACCAGCGCGGCGAGGACTGCCCGCGCCGCCGGCGGCGATCTCACCGCTCGGGCGGGGGCGCCGGCGGAGCCCAGCCGGGCGGCGCCTGCTGCCCGTCCTCGCCGGGCGGCACCTGTGGCGCGGCCCACCCGCCTCCGGACGGCCCCGCACCGGCCGGCACGGGCACCGCCCCCGCACTGCCCAGCCGGTCGGCCAGCAGCTCGAGGTCGAGGCCCTCCTTGCGCACCCGCAGGTCGAAGAAGACCACGGCCACCAGCACCGCCTGCAAGGGGGTGCTGATGGCATAGCCCACGATCGAGGACAGCATGGTGAGGACGGCGATCGCCAGGACCGACTCCGTGAAGAAGGTCGGCGCCAGGAACAGCGCCTGGACGATGCCCGCAATGATCCCGACCAGGAGGGCCCCCACCAGGAGCACCCCGAAGGTCGGCCACCAGCGTCCGCGCACCAGACGGAACGAGCGGCGCAGCGCCCGGGTCCCGCGCGCGTCCTCCACCAGCAGCGCGGGGTAGCTCAGCGTCCAGGCGACGGCCAGCCAGATCGCCAGGGGCAATGCGAGCAGGAACACGACCAGGAGGCCCACTGCCAGCAGGGCGGGGTTCCCGGTGAACGCCAGAAGGAACACCAGCGCGAAGGGCAGCCCCAGCCCGAGGACGTAGAGGAACGAGATCCACAGCAGCGACCCGAGGCGCGACAGCGCGAAGCGCACCGAGGCCCGCCATTGCGGCTCGCTGCCCAGGAAGGCATCGGCCGCCGCCTTGAAGCAGGCGGCGACGGTCAGCACGACCATGATCCCCGTCAACAGCCCGGCGACGAGCCAGCCGGCGATGACCACCCCGAGGTTGTCGAGCAGCGCGGTGGGGTCGGTCTGTGGCGTGAACAGGTCCTCACCGCCCACAAACTGACCCGGAAAGGCCGAGTACAACACGACGGTGGCCAGAATCTGCATCGGCACCACGACGCAGGCGGTCGCCAGCACCAGGGTCTTCCAGTGGCCCAGCCATAGCCGGAAGGCGGCGTCGAGGATCTCGCCCACGCCGCGGGGACGCAGGTCGGGCGGCTGGGCTGCCTGAGTGCTCACGATCGACCGCTCATGGTCTCAGAGCGGATCCTTGCACGCCGGCGACATGATGTGGCCATGCGATCACACACCGTGTACAAGACCTTCGAGGAGCCCGAGCGCCGCGCCTTCGTGCGCATCACCGACGACGTCCAGGGCGCCGTCGACGAGGCGGGGGTGGCCGAGGGGATGGTGCTCGTCTCGGCCATGCACATCACCGCGGGCGTCTGGGTCAACGACGACGAGCCCGGCATCCTCGAGGACACCCTGGAGTGGCTGGACAAGCTCGCCCCGCCGTCGTGGAAGGAGCCGGCCAACGACGTCGCCGCCGCGCTGTCCCCTGATCCGGGCGACTTCCGCCACCACCGCGGCGGCGAGGACAACGGCGACGCGCACTGGAAGAACCTGCTCGTCCACCAGCAGGTGGTGCTGCCCATCACCGAGGGCCGCCTCGATCTGGGCCCGTGGCAGGCCGTCTTCTACTGCGAGTTCGACGGCCAGCGGGCCAAGCGCCTGGTCATCAAGGTGCTGGGGGAGTGAGGCCGGCCCCGCGCCGCCG
>DASZCY010000178.1:0-3337 GCA_035942615.1 Solirubrobacteraceae bacterium
CCACGCCATCCGTCTCGGCGAACACCTCGAGCTCCATCTTCATCGCCTCGATGACGAGGAGCACGTCGCCCTTCTCCACCCGATCGTCCTCGGCGACCCGCAGCGCGCCGACCATGCCCGGCACGGGGGCGGCGACCTGGCCGGGATCCCCTTCGTCGGCCTTGCGCCGGGCTGCGGCGGCCTCCATGCTCTGGTCTCGCACGCGCGTCTCGCGCGGCTGACCGTTCAGCTCGAAGTAGATCGAGCAAAAGCCTTCGCTGTCGTGCTCGCCCAGCGCGAGGAGGCGGATGAACAGGGTCTTGCCCGGCTCGAGGTCCACGGCGAGCTCCTCGTCCTGGTGCACGCCCCAGAAGAAGGTGGGCGTGGGCAGCACGCTCACGTCGCCGAACCGGCGCTGGACGTCGGCGAAGGCGACGAACACCTCCGGGTACATGAGGTAGGAGGCCAGTTCCTGGTCGTTCACCGCGCGCCCCACCCGCTCCTGGGCCTCCTCGCGGACGGCGTCGAAGTCGATCGGCTCGAGCTGCTCGCCCGGGCGCACCTCCAGGTGGTCACCACCTCGCAACACCTTGCGCTGAAGCTTCTCGGGAAAGCCGCCCGGCGGCTGGCCCAGCTCTCCGCGGAAGTAGCCGACCACCGACTCCGGAAAGGAGACCTCATGCTCAGGGTCGACCACCTCCTCGGCGGTGAGGTCGTTGGTGACCATGGATACCGCGAGGTCGCCGACCACCTTCGAGGTCGGCGTCACCTTCACGATGTCGCCGAGCATGTCGTTGACCTCGGCGTAGGCCTGGGCCACCTCGCGCCATCTGCCCTCGATGCCCAGGGCCCGCGCCTGCTGGCGAAGGTTGGTGTACTGCCCGCCGGGCATCTCGTGCACGTAGACCTCCGACGCGCCGGCGCGGATGTCGCTCTCAAAGCCCGCGTAGTAGCCGCGCACCACCTCCCAGTAGGCCACCGCGTCGTCCAGGGCCTCACGGTCCAGGCCGGTGTCGCGCTCGGTATGGCGCAGGGCCTCGACGATCGAGCCCAGGTTGGGCTGCGAGGTCAGGCCGCTGAGGGGATCCATCGCCGCGTCGGCGGCGTCGACGCCGGCCTCGGCGGCGGCGAGCACGCTGGCCGCCGAGATGCCGCTGGTGTCGTGGGTGTGGAAGTGGACCGGGATTCCCACCTCCTCTCTGAGCGCGCGCACCAGCTGCCGGGCGGCTTCGGGCTTGCACAGGCCGGCCATGTCCTTGATCCCCAGCACGTGGGCGCCCGCGTCCTCGAGCTCGCGCGCCAGGTTGACGTAGTAGGCCAGGTCGTACTTCGTCCTCGACGGGTCGAGGATGTCGCCCGTGTAGCAGATCGCCGCCTCGCAGCGGGCTCCGGCCTCGCGCACGGCATCCATGGCGACGCGCATGTTCTCGACACAGTTGAGCGAGTCGAAGACGCGGAACAGGTCAACGCCGGCCTCTGCGGAGCGGGCCACGAAGAAGCGCACCACGTTGTCGGGATAGTTCGTGTAGCCCACCGCGTTGGAGGAACGCAGCAGCATCTGAAAGAGGATGTTGGGGACCCGCTCGCGCAGGGCGGCGAGCCGGTTCCAGGGGTCCTCATTCAAGAAGCGCATTGCCACGTCGAAGGTCGCTCCCCCCCAGCACTCGAGCGACAGCAGCTCGGACAGCCGGCTGGCGTACATCGGCGCGATCCCCAGCAGGTCGTGGGTGCGCATGCGCGTGGCCAGCAGCGACTGGTGGGCATCGCGGAAACTGGTGTCGGGCAGCAGCAGGCGCTGCTGGGCTCGCATCCATTGCGCGAAACCCTCGGGGCCGAGCTCCTGCAGCAGCTCGCGCGTGCCCTGCTCCGGAGATGAGCGGTCGGTCAAGTCGGGCACCGGGGGCGCGGGGAGCGGCCCGGGGTCGGGCTGGCCGGCCACCTCGGGGTTGCCGTTGACCAGCACCTCCCCGATGAAGTCCAGCAGGCGGGTTCCGCGGTCGCGCGGCCGGTCGAAGTCGAAGAGCTCGGGGGTCTCGTCGACGAAGCGTGTGGTGATGTCGCCGGCCTGGAAGCGGGGATGGGCGACCAGGGCCTCGAGAAAGAACAGGTTGGTCTTGACCCCACGGATGCGAAACTCGCTCAGCGCGCGCTCCATGCGGGCCACCGCCTCCTCCGAGGTCGGGGCCCACGCCGTGATCTTCTCGAGCAGCGAGTCGTAGAACGGGGTAACCACGGCCCCGGCGTAGGCCGTCCCGCCGTCCAGGCGGATGCCAAAGCCGGTCGCCTCGCGGTAGGTGGTGATGCGGCCATGGTCGGGGGCGAAGTCGTTCTCGGGGTCCTCGGTGGTCGCGCGGCACTGCAGCGCATGGCCGTGCAACCGCACCTCGGCCTGGGCCGGCACGCCGCTTTCGGTCGTACCGATGGAGGCGCCTTCGGCGATGCGAATCTGCGCCTTGACAAGGTCCACGCCGGTGACCATCTCGGTCACGGTGTGCTCGACCTGGATGCGCGGGTTGACCTCGATAAAGAAGAACTCTTGGCTGTCGACGTCCTGCAGGAACTCCACGGTGCCGGCGTTGCGATAGCCGGCCTCGCGCATGAGGCGTACGGCGGCCTGGCAGAGTTCCTCCCGCGTGGCGGGGTCGAGCGCCGGGGCCGGCGCTCGCTCCACCACCTTCTGGTGGCGGCGCTGCACGGTGCAGTCGCGCTCGTAGAGGTGGATGACCTGGCCGGCTTGGTCGGCCAGGGTCTGGACCTCCAGATGGCGCGCCCGCTGCACCAGGCGCTCGAGGAAGACATCGTCGCGCCCGAAGGCGGCGCCCGCCTCACGCCGCGCCGCGGCGACCTGCTCACAGAGGGCGGGCGGATCATCGACCACCCGCATGCCGCGACCCCCGCCGCCCCAGCTGGCCTTGATCATCAGCGGGAAACCCACCTGCTCGCCGAGTCGCTGCACCTCGGCCGTGTCGTCGGGCACGGGCCCCGTCGCCGGCATGACGGGCACCCCAGCCCCTTCGGCCAGCTCTCGCGCCGCCACCTTGTCGCCCAGCCGCCTCATCACCTCGGCGGGCGGGCCGATCCACACCATCCCCTCGGCCTCACAGGCCTCCGCCAGCTCGGGGTTCTCCGATTGGAAGCCGTAGCCGGGGTGGATGGCATCAGCCCCCGCCTCCCGGGCCACGCGCACGATCTCCTCGATCCCCAGATAGGCGCGTACCGGCTCCTGACCGCCGCCGACGAGGTAGGCCTCGTCTGCCTTGAAGCGGTGCAGGGCGAACCGGTCCTCGTGGGAGTAGATCGCCACGGTCCTCACGCCGAGCTCGCTGGCCGCGCGAAAGACGCGGATGGCGATCTCGCT
>DASZCY010000179.1:0-7746 GCA_035942615.1 Solirubrobacteraceae bacterium
GCATCGCGGTACCCGGGCAGCGCGGCCCGGTCGGCCTCGCGGGCACTGAGGTTGTCCCAACGCACGAACGGATGTTCGCACGTGGTGCGGACGGAGCGTCGCGCGGCTCAGCGCGCGCCCGTGGACGCCAGCAGCGACAGCTCGCCGGCGAGCGTCTGGCTGGTCGCCGAGGCGATCTGCACCGGGACGATCTCCCCGGGCGCGGCCAGCCCGGTGAAGTTGACCGCCTTGTTGTGGCGCGAGCGGCCGCGCAGCTTGGAGGGGTCGGTGCGCGAGGGCCCCTCGACGAGCACGTCGAGGGTGCGCCCGACAAAGCGCTGGGCACGCTCGCGGGCGCGGCGCTGGACGACCTCCACAAGGCGTTCCATGCGCGCCACGGCGACCTCGTGGGCCACCAGGCCCTCGGTGAACGACGCGGCCTCGGTCCCCCGGCGGGGGGAGTAGATGAACGTGAAGGCGCCGTCGAAGCCGACCTCTTCGCAGACCTCGATCGTCTGGGCGAAGTCCTCCTCGGTCTCCCCCGGGAAGCCGACGATGATGTCGGTGGTCAGCGCGATGTCGGGGACGTGCTCGCGGATGAGCGCGACGCGGTCGAGGAAGCGCTCGCGTGTGTAGGTGCGGCGCATGGCCTTGAGGATGGGCGAGGAGCCCGCCTGCAGCGGAAGGTGGACGTGCTCGCAGAGCGTGCGTAGCTGCGCGTGGGCGCGCACGACGTCCTCGCGCATGTCCTTCGGGTGCGGGCTCGTGTAGCGCACGCGCTCAAGACCCGGGATCAGGTCCAGCGCCCCCAGCAGCTCGGAGAACGACGCGCGCTCGGGCCGTAGATCCCGCCCGTAGGCGTTGACGTTCTGTCCCAGCAGGGTGACCTCGCGCACGCCGTCGGCGGCCAGGCGCTCGACCTCGGCGAGCAGCTCGGGCAGCGGGCGGCTGACCTCGCGCCCGCGCGTCGAGGGAACGATGCAGTACGAGCAGTTCATGTTGCAGCCCTGGCTGATCTGTAGCCAGGCCTGGAACTCGCGGGCGCGCTTGGCCGGCAGGCGACCGGTCACGCCCTCGAACTCGAAGAAGCCCTGGGCGGTCAGGGAGTCCGCGGTGAGGAACTCGGCCAGCTTGTGCACCTGGCCGGGGCCGAAGGCGACATCGACGAAGGGGAACTGGCGGAAGACGTCGTCCTTGACCGACTGCGCCCAGCACCCACCCACGCCGATGATCCGGTCGGGATCGCGGCGCTTCAGCCCCGACGCCTGGCGCAGATGGGCCACAAAGCGCTCGTCGGCCCTCTCGCGAATCGAGCAGGTGTTGAACAGGATGAGGTCGGCCTCCTCGGCGGCCGGCGCCTCGGCATATCCCAGCGACTCGAGCATGCCCTTCATGCGCTCCGAGTCGTGCGCGTTCATCTGACACCCGAAGGTGGTGACGTGGTAGCGCTTGCTCACGCGCCCCAGCCTACTTCGCGTACTCGACCGCCCGCGACTCGCGGATGACGGTTACCTTGATCTGGCCCGGATACTCCAGCTCCTGCTCGATCTTGCGGGCGATCTCGCGCGAGAGGCCCAGTGCGGCGTCATCGTCGAGCTCGGTGGGGGCCACCATCACGCGGATCTCGCGCCCGGCCTGCATGGCATAGACCTTGTCCACACCGGTATGGCGCATGGCCAGGCTCTCCAGCTCGCGCAGGCGTTTGACGTACTGCTCGAGGGACTCGCCCCGCGCGCCCGGGCGCGCCCCCGACAGCGCGTCGGCGGCCTGCACAATCACCGCCTCGACGGTCTGGGGCTCCACCTCGTTGTGGTGGGCTTCCATGGCGTGGGCGACCGCCTCGGTCTCCCCGTGGCGGCGTGCCAGGTCGCCGCCCACCAGCGCGTGTGGTCCTTCAATCTCGTGGGTGACCGCCTTGCCCATGTCGTGCAGCAGCGCAGCGCGGCGCGCGGTGCGCGGGCTGGCTCCCAGCTCGTGGGCCATCACCGCGGCCAGCTGGGCGCACTCGACCGAGTGGGCCAGCACGTTCTGGCCGTAGGAGGTGCGAAAGCGCAGGCGCCCCAGCACCTTGATCAGCTCGGGGTCCAAGCCCTGGACCTGGGCGTCGAAGGCGGCCTGATCGCCGGCCTCCATCATGTGTGCCTCCAGGTCAGACTTGGCCTGGTAGAAGGTCTCTTCGATGCGGGCCGGGTGGATACGCCCGTCGGCCAGCAGGCGCTCGAGGGTCATGCGCGCCACCTCCCGGCGGACGCCGTCGAATCCGGAGAGGACGACGGCATTGGGCGTGTCGTCGATGATGAAGTCCACGCCGGTCAGGTTCTCCAGGGCGCGGATGTTGCGTCCTTCGCGGCCGATGATGCGTCCCTTCATGTCGTCGGCGGGCAGCTCCACGACCGACACGGTGGTCTCCGCAGCGTGACTTGCGGCCAGCCGCTGCATGGCGACCGAGAGGATGTTGCGCACGCGGCGCTCGGCCCCGCGCTTGGTCTCCTCCTCGATCTGGCGCAGCAGGCGCGCGCAGTCCTGGCGGGCCTGGTCCTCGACCGGCTCCAGCAGGGTGCGGCGCGCCGGCGCCGCACTCATCCCCGAGGCACGCTCGAGGGCGTCGGCAACCTCGGCTTCGCGACGGTCAAGCTGCTCTTGACGCCCGTCCAGGCTCTGCCCCCGCTCGTCGAGTGCGTCGGCGCGGCGCTCGATCTCCTCGACGCGCACCTTCAAACGCTCCTCGCGGCGGGCTAGGTCGGCCTGGCGCTCGGCCAGCTCGACGGCCTGCGCGTCGTCAGCCGAGGAGCCATTGGAGGCGGCATGGGCGCCCAGACGGCCGTTGCGGGTGAGCACGACTGCCACGCACACCAGCGCCCCCGCCACCAAGGCTGCCGCGCCGATGATCTCCATAGCCTCGTCCTCTCCGCGAGAGGGCTGGCCACGGGGGCCTGACCCTCACGACTGATGGTGTATCAGGGGGCTCGGAGCGGGCTCGGCACGGCCCTGCAACGCACAGCTCAGCGGAGGGACCGCCTGCGCCGCCTGGCGAAGCGAGATCGTCGTGTGGGGCGGATCGCGGCCAAGAGAAAGGGAGATCAGGTGGAAGTTTCGTTGTTTGCTGCGGGTTTCAGGTGCCGGGACGAGTGCCGTTCCGATGCTGTCGTCCATCGTAGTACCGGCCGCGGGGGGCGCGCAAACGGCACTACGCGAGGGTCGCGTCGCGCTCAAAGGCGCGCACCGCGTCGTAGGCCAGGTCGAGCGCATAGCCGCGGCGCACGAGGTGGGCGAGCGCCCGCTCGCGTGCTCGGTCGTCGTGCGGGGGAACGAACAGGCGCCGGCGCAGCACGCTCACCGCCCTCGCGAGCTCGTCGCCGGGCTCCTCGTCGGCCAAGGCCTGCGCCGCCGTTTCGGGGTGGAGGCCGTCGGCCAGCAGCCGGCGCTCGATGCGCTCTGCGCCCCAGCCATCCAGGGTGCGCCGGTCCTCGGCAAAGCGCCGGGCGTAGCGAGCGTCGTCGAGGTAGCCCTGACGGGTGAGCTCGGCCACGGCGGCATCGATCTCCGCCGGATCGATCCGCTTGGTCTCCAGGTAGCGGCGCACCTCGGCCACGGTGCGGTCACGGCGTCCGAGGTGGCGGTAGGCCAAGTCGAGGGCATCCTGCAGGCGCGCCCGCGGGTCCGCGGCGCGCTGAGCGGCCTCCGGGGGACGACCCTGCGCACCGTCTGCCTTGCTCACCGCCACGGCTCAGGCCGCGGCGGCGGCGCCGTTGCCCTCAGCCCCGGGGGCCAGTGCCGTCTCGTCGCGGTCGATGGGTGCCACCAGGTCGCGGTCGATGCCCAGCGCCCGGTAGATGCGGTCCTCGATCTCCCTGGCGACCTCGGGGTGCTCGACCAGGAAGGCCTTGGCGTTGTTGCGCCCCTGGCCCAGCCGCTCGTCGCCGTAGGAGAAGAAGGAGCCCGACTTGGTCACCACGTCGTGCTCGATGCCCAGGTCGATCAGGCAGCCTGCGGTGGAGATACCCTTGCCGAACTCGATGTCGAACTCGGCCTGACGGAACGGTGCGGCGACCTTGTTCTTGACCACCTTCACGCGGACGCGGTTGCCCACCGCCTCCGTGCCGTCCTTCAGCGTCTCGATACGCCGGATGTCCAGGCGCTGGGAGGAGTAGAACTTCAAGGCGCGACCGCCGGGCTGGGTCTCGGGCGATCCGAACATCACGCCCACCTTCTCGCGGATCTGGTTGGTGAACAGGCAGAGGGTGCCCGTGCGGTTGAGCGTGCCGGCCAGCTTGCGCATGGCCTGGGACATCATCCGTGCCTGCAGGCCGACGGTGGTGTCGCCCATCTGGCCCTCGAGCTCGGCGCGCGGGGTCAGCGCGGCGACGGAGTCGATGGCCACGACGTCGACGGCGCCCGAGCGCACGAGCATGTCGGCGATCTCCAGGGCCTGCTCGCCGTAGTCGGGCTGGGAGACCAGCAGCTCGTCGATGTCCACGCCGATGTTCTGGGCGTAGAGCGGGTCCATGGCGTGTTCGGCGTCGATGAACGCGCACACGCCACCGAGCTTCTGGGCCTCGGCCAGCACGTGGTAGACCAGCGTCGTCTTGCCCGAGGACTCGGGGCCGAAGACCTCGACGATGCGTCCGCGCGGCATGCCGCCGATCCCCAAACCGAGGTCGAGCGACAGTGCGCCGGTGGGGATCGCGTTGACCTTGACCTGGGCGCCTTCGTCGCCCATGCGCATGACCGAGCCCTTGCCGAACTGGCGCTCGATCTGGGTCAACGCGCCCTGCAGGGCCGTGTCGCGGGCCTTGGCGGCCTTCTCGGCATCGGTGACGGACATGGCGGAGAACCTCGCTGGCTTCGGAAGGAGGACCCATGGTGAGGGGCCCACCGGACGGAACGTGAACCTAGGTTCGTCGGCGTTGCGCGGGTGCGCCGCCGTGTGCCGGAAGGGTGACGATCGACCGGCGTAGCGCGATCGCATCCTTCAGCGCCGCAGACACCCTATTCTCGACCTGATGAGGCAGGGGTGGAGGTCGCCCGCGGTGGCGCTCGGCGCGGTGCTCGCGCTGGGCGCGGTCCTTCGCCTGCTCATGGTCCTGGCCTGGCAGCCCGGCCTCTTCGGCTGGCCCGACGCGGCCAGCTACATCATCGTCTCCCAGAGCGAGTTGTTCGCCAACGAGCTGCGACCCGCCGGCTACCCGCTCGTCCTGCTCATCCTGTACGCCGTCGCGCCGAGCATCACCCTCGTGGTGGTGGTCCAGCACGTGCTCGGCCTGGCCACGGCAGCGCTGCTCTACCTGACGGTGGGGCGCGCCGGGGCGCCGCGAGCGCTGGGCCTGATCCCCGCGGCCATCGTGGCCCTGGGCGGCGACGGGATCTTCCTGGAGCACGCGCCGATCAGCGAGACGGTGTTCACGTTCCTGGTCGCCGTGGCGCTGTACGCAGCGGTGCGCTCGCTGGCGGGCCGGCGCCTGGCGTGGCCGGTGCTGCTGGGGCTGACCCTGGCCCTCGCGGCGAGCGTGCGCGTGGTCGCGCTACCGCTGGTGCCCCTCCTGGCCCTCGTCCTGGTGGCGGTCACGGCGACGCCGCTGCGCCGGCGCCTGGCGACCGGGGCCGCGGTCGCCGCGGGCGCCCTGGCGGTGCTGGTCCCCTACAACGTCGCCGCCGAGCTGTCGGTGGGCAAGAGCGGCCTGAGTCGCAACGGCTCCTGGAACATCTACGGCCGTGTCGCACCGTTCGCCGACTGCACGAAGTTCACCCCGCCGCCCGGCACCCAGTACCTGTGCGAGACGACGCCGCGCTGGCGGCGTCCGATCACCGCCCAGTACACCTTCAACTGGTACTACTCGCCGGCCATCAAGTACTTCGGCGACCCGCACTCCGCCTCGCCCCCCCAGACCGCCCAGGTCACCGCTTTCGCACGCGCGGTGATCCTCAACCAGCCGCTCGACTACGCCGAGGAGGTCGGGGCGGGCCTGCTGCGCTACATCGCCCCCGACAGCTTTCGCGGCTACGGCGGAGGACCCAGCTACCGCGACCTCGTCAACAGGCAGATCCTGTTTCACGGCACCTTCCAGGCCCTCGGACGCGGGGTGGCCGCCGAGTACTACACGGACGCGGAGCGCTTCACGTCCGATCGCACCCTGTTGCGCGCGCTGCGCGGCTGGGAATCGGTCACACGCGTGCAGGGACCGGTGTTCCTCGCCCTGGCGCTGCTCGCTGCCGGCGCGCCCCTGCTGACGCGCGGCCTGCTGCGCCATGCCTCGATCGTCTTCACGCTGGTGGCCGCGACGCTCCTGGTCGTACCCGTGGCCACGGTCGAGTTCAGCGCGCGTAGCGCGGTGCCGGGCTTCGGCTCGCTCGGCGCCGCCGCCGCGCTGGGCCTCTGCGGGCTGGTTGCCGCCCTCCGCGCGCGGCGTCGCAGCCCGTCGCTGGGACGCTCCCCGCAGCCTCTCGACCTCGGGATCTAGATGATTTACCCCGAGGCCGACTAGAACCGGCTGCTCAGCTGCAACCTCTAGCAGGAGGGCGCGACGGCGATGTCGGAGCCCTCCCGGGCCTGGACCACCACGTCGCCGCCAGCGGTTGACCGTGCACACGGTGGTACCACAATCGTCTCCACCTCGGAGCCGGCGGACAGGAGCACCTGGGAGCGGGCGATGGCCCCCTCCGCGCTGAGGGTGCCCTGCGCCTCGCCGGCGCGCGCGTTCCCGGGGAGGACGAAGGCGGCGGAGGGGAGGTCGCCCCCGGTGTTCGTGGCCCCCGTCCCGGGCTGGCAGTGGGGCACGAGCACGGTGGTGACTCCGTCGCCCGTGGGCGCGGTGAGCAGGGTCGCTCCCGGGGTGGCCTGATCCTGCTCGGCGTCCCGGACCGTCGCCTCGACCGGCGTGCCGCACGGCGGCCCGACCACCGTGTACTCGCGCTCGCCCGGCAGCTTCACCGCGCGAGCGCTCTCCGGCATGGCGGAGGGGTCGGTGGGCATCATCTCGCCACCGCCGCCTCCACCGAACGCCAGGGAGCCCAGCACCATGAGCGCGATGAGGACCCCCCCGACGATTCCGGGCACCCGGTTGGTCGCCACGGGCTGGCCTAGCCGCCGCTGCTGCTGCTGGTCATCGACACCTGGCAGGGCGGCGCCACGACCGTGCCCCCGTCGCCGGTGGTCGGAAGCGCCTGGTCAGTCGCCCCGGGCTGACCGCCGCTGCTCGAGCTGCTCGAGCTGGCCATGATGACCAGGCACGGCGGCACGATGATCCGCTCGATGTTGCTGTCCTCGGGCAGCAGGAGCTGGTTCTGCGTCTGGGCGCTCTGCTGGCCCCCCGGGGACTGCGAGCTGCCCGGGCTGAGCAGCACGGTGCTGGCCTGCCCGACGTTCTGTACGCCCTGAATGCAGGGCTGGACGGCGATGGTCTGGTCGAGCGCGCTCTTGGGGACGACGACCTTGTTGGAGCCCGGCGGGGTCTTCGTGGTCTCCTGGTCCAGCTGGGAGAGACCGCACGGGGGGACGACGACGGTGAGGTCCTCCGACTGACGTGGGACCACGACAGTGCGTACGCCCGGCGCCTGCAGTGCCATCATCACCGGGTCCGGCGGGGGCGGCATTTGCATGGCCGAGCCGCCACCGCCGCAAGCGCTGAGGCCGATGGCCGCGGCCCCCATTCCCGCGAGCGCCAGCATTCCCCGTCGATTGCGGCGTTGCCGCACTGAAGCATCCCTCCCAAGGACAAAGATGGCGCGATGTTACCCATCTGACCGGGGGACGGACGGACGCCCCAGGAG
>DASZCY010000180.1:0-11259 GCA_035942615.1 Solirubrobacteraceae bacterium
GCGGCAGCTGCGCCTGGAGGCCGAGGGCACGGACATTCGTCTCACCGTCAAGGGACGCACGTGGGTCAACTCCGACGGCCGGCGCAACATGCCCAGCGGCGAGGTCTTCACGGGCCCTCACGAGCGCTCCGCCGAGGGCCACGTGCGCTTCAGCGTGCGCTCCTCCCCCGCCGGTGTGGACGTCGACGGCGTGGAGCTGACCTTCCGCGCCGGCGAGGTCGTGGGGGCCCGCGCGGCCACCGGCCAGGCCTATCTCGACCGTGCGCTGGAGACCGATGCGGGCGCGCGGCGGCTGGGGGAGATCGGGGTGGGCACCAACTTCGGCATCGACCGCGCCATCGGGACGATCCTCTTTGACGAGAAGATCGGCGGCACCGTGCACCTCGCGCTGGGGCGCTCCTATCCGGAGACCGGCGCCAAGAACCGCTCCGCCCTGCACTGGGACCTCATCTGCGACCTGCGCGCCGGCGGGCGCCTGAGCGCCGACGGAGAGGTCGTCCAGCAGGACGGGCGGTTTGTGGGGCTCTGACCACCCGCGGGGAGCGCGAACGCGACCGACCGGCGCATCGGCGAGGGCCAGGGCCCGTAGGCTCGATCCATGCCCCTCGCGCACACGGCCGGCTCCGCGGCGTTCTATTGGGCCATCGCCGCCGAGCTGCTGCTGGTGGTCTGGACGGGTCTGCTCTTCCTGGCGCCCCGCTGGAGCGGACCGGGGAGCGACCGCTGGCACTTCCGCCTGTCGGCCCTGGGCGCCGCGCTGCTGGCCGCTCTGATCACGCTGGCGGGCAAGACCCTCGAGGTCTGGCCGGGCCATCCGCTCTTTCCCAGCGGGCACACGGCCTTCGCGGTCGCCGTCGCCGTGTCCCTGGTGGCTCGCGACCGGCGCTGGCTGGGCGCCGTGGTCCCGCTGGCAGGCCTCCAGGCCGTCGCCCTGGTCCTGGGCGACTACCACGTCCCCGTGGACGTCGTCGGGGGCGCGGGCGTGGGCCTCGCGGTGGGCGCGGGCCTGTGGGCGTGGCTGCAACGGGCGCGCGCACGGCGCATCGCGACCTCGTAGCCGGCCGCAGGCAGATCGTCGTCCGTCGGGGACGGGGACGTATTGTTCGGGCCATGGAGCGCCGCACCAAGATCGTGGCGACGATCGGTCCGGCCTCGCGCGAGCCCGAGACGCTCGTGCGCTTGGTCGAGGCCGGCCTCGATGTCGCGCGGCTGAACTTCTCCCACGGCTCGGTCGAGGAACACGCCGAGACGGCGCGCCGCGTGCGCGACGCCGCCGGGCGGGTGGGACGGCCCGTGGCCATCCTGCAGGACCTGCCCGGGCCCAAGCTGCGCATCGGGCCGCTGGAGGAGGACCTGGTGGAGCTCGCCGGCGGCGAACACGTCACGTTCGTGTGCGGTGCGGACGGTCCCGGCACCGCGCAGCGCATGAGCGTCGCCTACCCGGGCCTGGCCGACGCCGTGTCCCCCGGCGAGGTGATGTACCTGGCCGACGGAGCGATCCGCCTGAAGGTGACCGGCGTGCGCGCCGGCGAGGGAGAGATCGACGCGGAGGTGGAGATCGGCGGCGCGGTGGCCTCCCGCCAGGGCCTCAACGTCCCCGGGCCGCTCGACGTGCTGCCCGCCGTCCCCCAGGACGACCTCGAGCTGCTGCAGGCCGGGGAGCGCATGGGCGCTGACCTGGTGGCGCTGAGCTTTGTGCGCAGCCCCGAGGACATCGAGCATGTGCGCGAGCACACCCGTCTGCCGCTCATCGCCAAGATCGAGAAGCCCCAGGCGGTGCAGCGCGCCCAGGAGATCCTCATCGCCGCCGACTGCGTCATGGTGGCCCGCGGGGACCTGGGCATCGAGTTGCCCATCGAGGAGGTCCCGCTTGTGCAAAAGCGCCTGCTCGAGTGCGCCGGCCGCCTGGCCCGCCCGGCCATCACCGCCACGCAGATGCTCGACTCCATGGTCACCGCCAGCCGCCCCACGCGCGCCGAGGTGGCCGATGTGGCCAACGCGATCCTCGACGGCACCGACGCCGTGATGCTCTCACAGGAGACGGCCGTGGGCGAGCACCCGGTGGAAGCGGTGGCCATGATGCACAAGGTCGCGCTGCACACCGAACAGGCCCTGCCCTTCCGGCGCTGGAACGACGCCCGGGTGGCGCGCGACGACCGCGATCCCGCCTACACGGTGGCCCACTCGGCCTGCGTGGCCGCCCGCGAGCTCAAGCTGGCCGCCCTCATCGTGCCCACGCTGTCGGGGCGCTCGGCGCGCCTGGTCAGCGCCCACCGTCCCGAGGTGCCCATCTTCGCGCTGTCTCCGGGCAAGGAGACCGTGCGCCGCTGCGGGCTGATGTGGGGCGTACGCGCGGCTTCCATGCGCCGCCACGAGGTCACCGAGGACCTGATCTACGACGCCACCAGGCGCGTCGTGGAGTTGGGCTGGCTGAAGCGCGGCCAGCGCATCGGCGTGACCGCCGGCCTGCCCAGCGGCCGGCCGGGGACGACGAGCCTGTTCCAGGTGACCGAAACCTGACGGGCCGGCAGCGAGCGATCCACGCCGCCACGTCGCAGGCGCGGGGGCCGGCAGGGCGGCCTTGAGCTACGCGGCGGAGCGGGCGTAGAACTCGGCCTCCTGGCGGCCGAGTTCGGTGGCGGGCGGATCGCCGAACACCCACTCGCGGGCGATCCTGTGCCAGTTGCCCCGCGCCTCGAGCTGGCTCATGACCGCCAGCGTCAGCGTCTCCAGGCGGCGGCCGAAGAGGTGGTCGGGGGGCAGCGTCTCGTGGCGCATCTGCTGGAAGTGGTCCGAGCGCATGTCGCCCATCTGGATGAACACCTCGGTGGCGATGTCCGGGTCGAGCGCCACCTCCTCATCCTGCGTGTACCACCAGGTCAGGTCGTCGAACTGGGCCAGCATGCCCTCCTCGGAGTAGCGCGAGGGATCGCCGAGCCAGCCGCCTCGGTGCATGTGCTCGACCAGAGCCTTGGCGTCCCGGGCCACCCCCAGGCGCTGGGACTCGAGCTCGAACTCGGCCGCGTCCGCGGGGATGCGCTTGAACAGCCCGAAGTCGATGAAGGCCATGCGCCCGTCCTCCATGAGCAACGAGTTGCCCGGGTGGGGGTCGCCGCTGAACTGGTGGTGGCGGTACATGCAGCCGAAGTAGAAGCGGAAGATGATCTCGCCCAAGCGGTCACGCTCCTCCTGGGGCAGCTGCTTGATCTCCTCGAAGCCGCGCCCGTCGACGAACTCGCTGACGATGACCTTCTCGCGGGAGAGGGAGGTCATCACCGCGGGGACGTGGATGAACGGGTGGCCGCGGAAGATGCGCGCCAGCGTGCGCTGGTTCTGGGCCTCGAGCTCGTAGTCGAGCTCCTCCTCGATGCGCGTGCGCACCTCCAGGGCCATGGCCTTGGGGTCGAGGCCGGGGGCGATGCGCTTCATGAGGCGCAGGATCAGCCCGAGGTTCTGCATGTCGGCGCGCACCGCGTTGGCCACCCCCGGGTACTGGACCTTGACCGCCACGTCGCGCCCGTCGGGCAGGCGCGCCTTGTACACCTGGCCGATGGAGGCCGCCGCGATGGGCACCGGGTCGAAGGTCTCGAAGACCTCCTCGAGCTTCTCGCCATACTCGCCCTCGATCACGCCCTTCATGTCCTTGAAGGAGACCTTGGGCGCCGCGTCGCGCAGCTCGGCCAGCTTGGCCTGGAAGGCCTCCCGGTGCTCCTCGGGCACCAGGCCCACATCGAGGAACGACATGACCTGGCCGAGCTTCATGGCCGCGCCCTTCATCGTCCCCAGCGCGGCGACGATCTGCTCCGCGGTCTCCAGCTGGCGCCGCGACGCGGCCTCGCGGCGACCCTCCTCGTCGCGACCGAGGTTGGCCGCCTTGGTCCCGAAGGTGCGCGCGGCGGTCCCGGCGCCCAGGCGGGCCATGCGCCCCGAGCGGCGGAGGCGGGAGGTCGGGATGGAGTCCTTGTCGGCCATGCGCCGTTGCGAGGGTACCGTCCGGCCCATGGCCACAGAACAGCTCATCCACACGTGCTACAGGATCGGCGACGTCGACCGGTCCGTCTCCTTTTACGAGGCGCTGGGCTTTGAGGATCGCCGGCGGATGGATCTCCCCGACGGCGCGACCAACGTCTTCATGGGTCTTCCCGGCGACGGTGACCGCCTCGAGCTGACCAAGAACCCCGGGGTGGACTCCTACGACCTGGGCACCGGCTACAACCACATCGCGGTGACCGTCGACGACCTCGACGCCAAGCTGGCCGCGCTGGCCGAGCAGGGCATCGGACCCGAGAAGCCGCCCTACCACGTCGGCGAGGGCGGGCCACGCATCTGCTTCGTGCGCGACCCCGACGGCTACCGCATCGAGATCATCGAGCGCCGCGTGTAGAGCTTCGCTACAAGTAGCCGCGGAAGCGCTTGGCGTAGCGGCAGTAGGTGCCGTGCCCGGTGCGCTGGCAGAGGCGCTCGAGGAACAGGGTGACCAGCTCGTGGTACGCGCGGGAGGCGCGGCCGCCGCCCTGGGCGTAGCGCGACCAGTTGCCCAGGTCGTAGCGGTGCAGCTCGCGCAGCGCCGAGCGGCTGCCGGCCTGGTACAGGTCGCGCGAGCGCCTGCTGGCGGTCGCGCGCTGGTGGTCGAAGAGGCCGATGGTCGCCTGCAGGTGGCCGTTGAGCACGCGCAGGCGGCGGTCGAAGGAGTACAGGAGGTAATGGCGGCCCCCCGAGGAGTCCACCCGCACGCCGGCGGTCGGCCGCCGCGAGAAGGCCCCGAGCATCTGGCGGGCGTAGCGGCGGTAGCGGGGCTCGTCCAGCAGGCGCGCCGAGCGCGCGAAGGCCTGCAGCGCGGTGCCCTGAGCCATGCCGCTGGTCCACGGGGGCACGCCGCCGCCAAAGGAGAAGAAGTACTCCCAGGTGAGGAACCCGCCGACGCGCGTGGAGCCCAGGCGGGCCAGCCCGTCGAGGTAGCGGCGCAGCGTCTTTCGCTGACAGCGGGCGCCCGGTCCCGCGGCACAGGCGTTGTACAGCGCGTTGGCCCTGCCGAAGTTGGCCAGCGGGTGGAACTGCATGCCCTGGCCGGGGAAGTACTGGAAGACGACCAGGCTGCCCGGGAAGCTCACGCGCGTGCCGGGGCGCGGTGCCCCGTGGCGGCGCCAGTACTGGGCGTTGCGCTCGAGCTGGAGAAACACGACCTCGAGGCGTCCGGTGGTCAGCCGACCACGACGCGCCAGGCGCTCGGCCGCGGCGACCACGCCCGACAGCTCGCGCCGGCGCTGACCTCCCAGCCGTGCGCGCGTGCGCTTGGCCTGGCGAAGGATCGCGCGCATCTCGCGGTGCTCGCGCGCGGATAGGGCGTCCCGCCGGCGCGCGCGGTCCAGCACCGTCCCGAGGCTGCCACGGCCCAGATCCTGCTTGCCCCGCCGGGGCCCCTGCGGCTCGCGGTCGGGCGAGGGCGGCGGCTTGCCCGGGGGACCGGGCGGCGGCTGACCGGGCGGCGGTGGAGGCGGGCCGGGGTCCAGGAAGGGCAGCAGCTCCTCCAGCCCGTCGAGCAGACCGCGCTGGCGGGCGCCGGGCACCCGGGCCTCCAGGGGCGCCGGCAGCAGCGGATCCTCGACCACCCGGAGGAGGTCGCGCTCCACCACCAGCAGGGGGCTCGCCGCCGCGGGATGCGGCGACCACAGCGCCAGGGCGATCAGGCCCAGGAGCACGAGGACCGCGGCAGGCGCACAGCGCGCCGACCTTCCCCTCCTCGGGCTCTTGCGCCGCCCCGCCACCGCGCGCCAGGATACGCCCCGGCCAGCGCGACGCACGCCGGTCCACCGTCGCGGGTAGCCTTGCGCGCGATGCAGGCCGAGTTGGGACCGGGGGGCGACTGAGGTGCCCGGAGCGCTCCGGCGCACCGCGGTCATCGATCTGGGCTCCAACTCCTTTCGGCTCGTCGTCTTCACCGCCGACGACGAGACCTGGCAGCGCACCGACGAGATCTACGAGGCGGTGCGCATCGGCGAGGGTGTGGGCGAGGACGGCACGCTGGGTGATGAGCAGCTGGAGCGCGCGCTGTCGACCGTCGAGGTCTTCGCGCAGTTCTGCCACGCGGCGGGGATCGGGCCCCATGACGTCGACGCGGTGGCCACCAGCGCCATCCGTGACGCCACCAACCGCGACGTCTTCCTCGACCGCGCGCAGCGCGACAGCAACCTGGCCGTCCGCGTGCTCACCCGCGAGGAGGAGGCTCGCGCGGGCTACCAGGCGGCGGTCAACTCCACCACCCTGGCCGACGGGGCGGTGCTCGACCTGGGCGGCGGGTCGCTGCAGCTGGTGGAGGTCCGCGGGCGCCATCCGGGTGAATTGGGCTCCTGGCCGCTGGGGGCGGTGCGCATGACCGAGCGTTTCCTGCCCGGCGGCGGTCCGGCCAAGCCCAAGCACCTCAAGGCGCTGCGTGGGCACGTGCGCGAGGAGCTCAAACGCGCCGGGTGGCTGGAGCGCAGCGGCCGGCGGATCGTGGGCCTCGGGGGCACGGTGCGCAACCTGGCCACCGCCGCCCAGGCCGAGGCCGGGCTGCCCTCCATGGGGGTGCAGGGCTTCGTGCTCACCCGCGACGCCCTCGACGCACTGGTGGAGCGCCTGGCCGCCCTGCCGCCCGCCGAGCGCGGCAAGGTCACCGGCATCAAGCCGGCGCGCGCCGACCTCATCCTGGCCGGCGCGGTGACCGTCCAGGCGGTGCTGCGCGCGGGAGGCTTCGACGGCCTGGAGGTGACCGAGGCAGGGCTGCGCGAGGGAATCTTCTTTGCCCAGCGCCTCGACGGCGACCCTCCCCTCCTGGAGGACGTGCGCCGTGACAGCGTGCGCAACCTGGCCGCGCGCCACGCCGTGACGCCCGCCCACACCGAGCACGTCGCCGCGCTGGCCCTGGGCCTGTTCGACCAGCTCGCCCAGGAGGGCCTGCACGGCGGAGATCCCGTGGAGCGCGAGCTGCTGTGGGCGGCCGCCCAGCTGCACGACATCGGCATGTCGGTCTCCTACGACGACCACCACAAGCACTCCCGCTACCTGATCCTCAACGGCGGCCTGCCCGGCTTCGCGCCCGCAGAGGTCGCGCTGATCGCCCAGGCCGCGCGCTACCACCGCAAGGGCATGCCCGAGCTAGGCACGTTCGCGGGCCTGGCGCGGCCCGGCGACGCGCGGCGCCTGGACCGCCTGGCGGTGCTCCTGCGCCTGGCCGAGGACCTCGAGCGCAGCCGCGACCAGGTGGTGCGAACCGCGCGGGTGAGCACACGGGACGGAACGGTGAGCCTGATCCTGGAGGCCGCGGGCGACGCCCGGGTCGCCCAGTGGGCGGCCGAGCGCGAGGTCGACCTGTTCGACCGCGCCTTCGGGCGGCGGCTGACCATCGCGTCCGCCGGGTAGCGCCCCCGCGCTGACGCTGGGGCTCTGGGCCATCCTTCAGCGCGCGCGCAAGCCCGTGAGCGGTGGCTCAGCCCTGGCGCGGGGGCGAGAGCTCGACCGGCTGGGTGCTGACCGCCTCGACGACCTCGGCCTGCTCCTCGCTCTCCTCGAGCTCGGCGTCGTGATCCCCGTCGCACAGGACGCGGAAGTTGCCGGTCACGCCGCCGTCGGCCTGGATGACGATGCCGGGGAGGACCTCCTCGCCCTCGTCGAAGCCCAGGCGCTCCATGTCGAAGTGGGCCAGGCCGATGCCCCACGCGGTGTGGGTGGGGTTCTCGCGGTCGTGGGCGTTGACCCCGATCTGGAAGGCGCGCAGGTTCTTGGCGACCTTCGACGTATCCGCCATGCCAGGGATTCTATCGCGCTCGCGAAGCGCTCCGCGACCCAAGCGCCGGTGGCGTAGCCCATCGGGCGCGAGACTACCCTGGGTCCATGCCCGCAGCGGCCGCGCCCGCCATCCTCGCCCGCGGGCCCTGGCCGGCTGACGCGGTCGAGGCGCGCTGGTCGGACGACCACTTCGACCCGCCCGCCGACCACGCTGCGGCCGCGGACGCGGCCATCGCCGCGCTGCGCGACCGTGGCTCCCCCAGCCACGACGGGCTTGCCGCGCGCCTGGCGGGCTTCGCCGAGCGCGACAGGCGCCTGGTGCTCGACCTGCAACCCATGCGCTGGGCGCTGCGCCTCGTGCAGGGCGACGCCTCCTGCAGCCTCGCCGCCCTGTGCGTGGCCCGTCGCGCCGACGGCGCCTGGCTGGCCGGTCGTCGCGCCGCATGGCTGTCGACCTGGCCGGGGCGCTGGGCGCTGGGCGCCGGCGGGGCGGTGGACGTGGGCGAGAGCCCGGCCCACACGCTCTCGCGCGAGCTCGCGGAGGAGTGGGCCCTGCGCCCCGAACGCGTGGCCATCGAGGCGCTGGTGCGCCTGCCCCACCGCCTGGTCATGCTCATCGGCCAGGCGTGGCTTCCCGCAGGCGCCGAGGAGGCACTCGAGATGGACAGCGAGCACGACCGCTTCGCGTGGTGGCCGCCAGACCCGGCGCAGTGGCCCGTCGAGGCCGACGAGCCCCTGCGCCGCACGGCCAGGCTGCTCGATGACTGACCGGGTCGCCCAACCCCGCGAGGGCCGCGGCGGGCTGACACCGACCGCCGGCCCCTCGGTCGACGGCCGGTGGAGGTGGGCCGCGCGCGTGCTCACCTGGCGGCGCCTGAAGTGGGCGTCCTTCGCCCACTCGACGGTCTACCTGGCGCTGCTGTTCAGCACCTTCAGCGGCGAGCTGGAGGAGGTCAAGCCGCTGCTGGGCTGGGGCCATGGCGTGGGGTGGATCGCCATGTCGGTGGGGGCCATCACGGCCGCGCGCCTGCGCGTGATCCCCGTGCGTCTGGCGGTCGCCATCGCGGTGCTCGGAGGCATCGGACCCTTCTTCGGAACGATCGAGTTCGTCCGTCTCGGACGCCGCTCGAAGCCCCCGCACGAAGCGGGTACAGTGGAGAGCGCATGGCGGTGAACACGACGGTCGAGGTCGTCCTCCCGGCGATGGGCGAGTCGGTCACCGAGGGTACCGGTCTCGAGTGGCACAAGCAGGAAGGCGACCGCGTCACGGCCGACGAGACGCTCGTCGAGGTCTCCACCGACAAGGTCGACGCCGAGGTGCCCGCCCCCACCGCGGGCACGCTCGTGAGAATCCACGCCGCCGAGGGCGATCCCGTGTCGGTCGGAGCGGTGCTTGCGGAGATTCAGCCGGGGGGAAACGGCCGGGTGGCCGCGGCCCCCGACGGCATCGGCCGGCGCGCCACGGACCCCACGGCGACCGGCGAGCCCGAAGCCGCCGAGGCCCAGGCTCCCGCCGCGCCACCGGAGGAAGTGGGCGACGGTGCCGGACAGATCGTCGACATCGTCACCCCGGGCGCCGGCGAGTCGGTCACCGAGGGGACAGTCCTCGCGTGGCAGGTCCGGCCCGGCGACACCGTGGAGGTCGACCAGACCCTCGTCGAGATCTCCACCGACAAGGTCGACGTCGAGCTGCCCTCCCCGGGCGCCGGCCAGATCACCGAGCTGATGGCCGACGAGGGCCAGACCGTCACCGTCGGCCAGGTCATCGCCCGCCTGCGCACGGGCGCCGGCGCCCCGAGCGCCCAGCCGCCGGGCGCCCCCGGCGGCGCAGACGGCGCTGTCGACGCGTCCCCCACCGATGGGTCCCGGGGAGGAGGCGAGGCCGGCCCGGCCGCGGCGCGCATCTCCCCCGTGGCCCGGCGCATGGCCGCGGCCGAGGGCGTCGACGTCTCCGCGCTGCGAGGCAGCGGCCCGAACGGGCGCATCGTCAAGGCCGACGTGGCCGCGGCCGCCGGCCAGGACCAGGCCTCCGTGGCCAACGGTGCCAGCGCGGCGCTGCCGGCCACGGCGCGGACGAGCACGGCGATCAGGGGCGGCGGCGCGATGCTCGCGCGTTACATGGACGAGAGCCGGTCCATCCCCACGGCCACCTCGCTGCGCACCCTCACCGTCACCGTGCTGGAGGCCCGCCGCGGGGAGCTCAAGGCCGCGGGCCTGAAGGTCTCCTTCACCCACCTGGTCGCCTACGCCATCGCTCGCGCCGCGCAGGACGACATGCCCGTGATGACCCACCACTTCGAGGAGGTCGACGGCCGTCCCCACCGCGTGGACGACGGTGCCGTACACCTGGGCATCGCCGTGGACGTCGAAAAGCGCGACGGCAGCCGCACGCTCATGGTGCCGGTGGTCCGCGACGCCGGCCGCCTGACGTTCTCCGAGTTCCTGCACGCCTTCAACGACCTCATCGCGCGGGCGCGCGACAACAAGCTGACCGCCGACGACCTCAGCGGGGCCAACATCTCGCTGACCAACCCGGGGGGCATCGGCACCATCGCCTCGGTCCCGCGGCTGATGGTGGGGCAGGGGACGATCGTGGCCACCGGCGCGATCGACTTCCCGGTGGGCCTGGGCGCCATCGGCGCCAGCATCGGCGTCGAGAAAGTGATGTCGATGACCTCGACCTACGACCACCGCGTCATCCAGGGCGCGGAGTCGGGCCGCTTCCTCAAGGTCGTCGAGGACCGTCTGCAGGGCGAGCATGGCTTCTACGAGCACGTCTTCGGCGATCTGGGCGTGGCGCTGGGCCCCCCGCCCCCGCCCCCACAACCCCAGGCCGGACCCACCGCTCCCGCCGCGGTGCCGGCCGCCGAGCCCGCCGTCGATGGTCGCGTCGACGAGGAGTTGCTGCAGGCCGTGCAGGCCGCCACCTCGCTCATCAAGGCCCACCGCACCCACGGGCACCTCGCCGCCCGGCTGGACCCGCTGGGCGTTGAGCCTGAGGGCGACCCGGCGCTCGATCCCCAGCCCCTGGGCCTCACGCCCGAGCTGCAGCGGCGCATCCCCGCGCGAATCCTGCGCATCCATGTCCCGGGCGAGACGCTGGCCGACGCGCTGCCCCATCTGCACGACACCTACTGCGGGACGATCGCCTACGAGATCGAGCACATCGCCTCGCACCGCCAGCGCACCTGGTTGCGCCAGAAGATCGAGTCGGGCGCGTTCCGCGGGCCGCTGACCGAGGAGCACCAGTCCTTCCTGCTCGAGCGCCTCATCCAGGTCGACGCCTTCGAGCGCTTCATGCACAAGGCCTACCTGGGCCAGAAGCAGTTCTCGACCGAGGGCCTGGACATGACGGTGCCGATGCTCGACGAGCTGATCCAGCTCTCGGCCGCCCACGGCGCGCGCGAGGTGATCATCGGCATGGCCCATCGCGGGCGGCTCAACGTCCTGGCCCACAACCTCGGCCGGCCCTACGACACGATCTTCGCCGAGTTC
>DASZCY010000181.1:0-14168 GCA_035942615.1 Solirubrobacteraceae bacterium
GTCTCCCTCGTTCGAGGTTCTGCGGGCCGCCAGCTCGCGAGCGAGCTAGAACCCGACGGTCACCCCGACCATCATGCCCAGCCGTGTCTCCTCCGCACCAAGTGTGCGCACTGCCTCCACCCGCGCCGAGGGATCCTCGGCCATCGCCGCCTTGGTGGTCTGGCTCTCGTGCGCTTCCCCGAACCAGCCTCCCTGGGTCAGGGCCTCGTGGAGCACCCGCTGCAGCGCGGGCGCCGCGTGGGTGACCACCTGCTCGGCGTGGCGCAGGCGCTCGGGGTCGCTGAGCGCCTCGACGGCCGCGTCGACCTCCTCGGCGGTGTAGGGCTCGTGTTCACCCGGCACGAAGCGGGAATGATAAGCGTGTGACGGTCAAGCTCACGAGCCTGGCCCGCGGCGCTGGCTGCGGCTGCAAGCTGCCTGCCGCGGCGGTGCACCCCCTCGTCGCCAGCCTGCCCGCTCCCACCGATCCCCGCGTGCTGGTGGCCACGAGCACGGCGGATGACGCCGGGGTGGTGCGCGTGCGCGACGACCTCGCCCTGGTGCAGACCGTCGACTTCTTCACGCCCATTGTGGATGACCCGTACTTGTTCGGGCGCATTGCGGCGGCCAACGCCCTGTCGGATGTGTACGCCATGGGCGCTGAGCCGCTCAGCGCCCTGAACCTCGTGGCCTTTCCCCTGGAGGACCTGGGCGGGGAGACCCTGGGCGCGATCCTGGCTGGGGGCCACGACGCGGTGGCCGAGGCGGGCGCCTCGATCGTGGGCGGGCACTCCATCGACGACCCCGAGCCCAAGTACGGCCTGGCGGTCACCGGGACGGTGGATCCCCGCGACATCCTGACCAACGCCGGGGGTCGGCCCGGCGACGTGCTGGTGCTGACCAAGCCGCTGGGGGTCGGAGCGGTGACGACGGCGGTGAAGCGCGGGCACGTGGACGGCGAGGACGCCCTGCTCACGCTGGCCACCGCGACGATGGCCGCCCTCAACAAGGACGCTGCAGCCGCCGCCCGGACAGCCGGTGCGCACGCCCTCACCGACGTGACCGGCTTCGGGCTGTTGGGCCACCTGCACGAACTGGCCCTGGGCAGCGGATGCGCTGTCGAGGTGCTCGGAGGCTCCATCCCCGCCCTCGAGGGGGCGCTCGCGCTCCTGGCGGGCGACGAGGACGTGGCGGTGTCGGGAGGCTCGCGGCGCAACCGGGCCTACGCCGAGGAGCGGTTCACGGAGTTCGCCCCCGAGGTGCCGGAGGCCGTGCGCCGCCTGGCCTGCGATGCCACCACCTCGGGTGGGCTGCTCGCCGCCGTCCCCCCCGGCGTCGACACCTCCTTCGGCACGGTCGTCGGCCACCTTCACGCGGGCGAACCGGGCCAGATCGCCGTCCGCTGAGGGAGATCGTCCCTCAGCAGCGGCCCCAGAGTCCCCTGCCCCCTTCCCTCGCTGCGTCGGTCAACGCGTCGAAACGCGCGGCATACCGGTCGTTCGGCGCATACGCGCGCGCCCGCGCATACCCGCCTCGCACCAGCGCCTCGTTGACGAACAGCCCATCGCGCTCGCGGTAGACGTACCCCAGCAGCCGTCCGTAGCGGTCGCGCTGCTCCTCGCCGGGCTCCACCCGGACCCGCTCGCCCTCCACCAGCCGCGCGTTGAAGGCGCCGGCCGCCGGCCCGAAGCACTGCACGGGCGCCCCCGGGCGCTTGGTCTCGGGCGTGTCCACGCCGATGTAGCGCACGGTCTCCTCGCGCCCGCCCAGGCGTACCGCGATCGTGTCGCCGTCGACCACGTGCACGACCCGCCCGTCCCGCTCGGGGACCCCCGACCCCAGCTCTCTGAGCAGATCGGTGCCCGCGAACCCGGCCAGCGCCACGAAGGCGAGGGTCCATCCCAAGGCGACAGGCCGGCGCATCGCCCGCGCAAGGTACGCGCCGGCCCGGCCGCCGCGCATGCCTCGTTGCAGGCGCGTGACACAACCTCGGAGTATTCACTGCCTGCACGGGTACGCTACGCCGCGCCATGGAGCACGCCTTCTGCGGGCCGAACTACACGGTCGGCATCGAGGAGGAGCTGATGATCGTGGACCGGGAGTCCTACGCCCTGGTCAACGCGATCGAGGACCTCCTGGTCGATGCCCCGTCCGACGACGTCAAGCCCGAGCTGATGGAGTCGGTGCTGGAGGTCGCCACCAAGCCATGCCCGGACCTGCCCACCGCCGGCGAGCAGCTGCGACAGCTGCGCCGGCAGGTGCTCGCCCACGCCGGGGGCCAGAACCTCACCATCGGCGCCGCGGGCACGCACCCGTTCTCCCTGTGGGAAGACCAGCGCATCGTCGCGCGCGACCGCTACCGCGACCTGGTCAACGCCCTGCGTTTCGTGGCTCGCCAGGAGCTCATCTTCGGCATGCACGTCCACGTCGGCCTCGACGACCCCGACAAGGCCATCCACGTGGCCGACGGCATGCGGGTGCACATGCCGGTGCTCCTGGCCCTGTCGGCCAACTCCCCCTTCTGGCGCGCCGACGCCACCGGCCTGCTCTCGACCCGCACGCCGATCTTTCGCACCTTCCCGCGCGTGGGGATCCCGCCCGCGTACCGCACGTGGGACCACTACGCCGAGTCGATCGAGTTCATGGTCTCCAGTGGCGTGATGGCCGACTACACCTACCTCTGGTACGACATCCGCCCTCACCCGCGCCTGGGCACGGTGGAGGTGCGGGTGTGCGATCAGCAGACCCGGGTGGAGCACACGCTGGGCCTCGCCGCCCTCATCCAAGCCATGGTGCGCGAGCTGGCCGAGCACTTCGTCCAGGGCGCACCGCTGTCGGACTACCCCTATGCGATGCTCGATGAGAACAAGTGGCTGGCCGCTCGCCACGGCCTGGACGGCGAGCTGGTCGACCTGCCCTCCGAGGAGCGCGTCCCCACCCGCGGGCTCGCCCGCCGGCTGGTCGACCGCCTGCGCCCCCACGCCCAGGACCTGGGGGCCGAGGATGAGCTCGAGGGCATCGTCGACCTGCTCCAGGGTGGCAACGGCGCCACCCGCCAGCTGGAGATCTATGAGGCCAACGGCGACCTGCGTGAGGTCATGGCGGAGATCGTCGCGGCGACCGACCCGTAGAGGGCGGGCGAGGCACCACCCGGCCTGGGAGCCTTCCCTCCCGACTAGAATCGTGCGGGTGTCGAGCCGTCCGGACCTCTTCGTGATCTGCAAGAGCTGCGGTTCGGAGGTCAGCCCTTACGTCACCGAGTGCCCGTACTGTGGCAAGCGGCTGCGCAAGCGCGCTCCCAAGATCGAGCGCGGAAGCGACGGGCCGGCCAGGGTGCGTCGGCCGCGCCTGCGTCGCTGGCGCAGCCAGCCGGACTCGCCGCGCCTGAGCCGGCTGCGGGCAGGGGAGATCCCCGGCATCCGCGGCGACGAGAGCAAGCGTCCGCTGGCCACCATCGCCCTCGTCGTCGCCGGCCTGGTGTTCCTCGTGCTCTTCCAGGCGGAGATCCTGGTGGCCCAGACGCTCGGGCTCACGCCGCTGACCGACCTGGGGGTCTCCAGCCAGGGCTGGCGCCTGGTCACCTCGCTGTTCATCTACAGCAGCGTCGTGGCCCAGTTCACCACGCTGCTGGTCGTGGCCGTCTTCGGCTGGCTGCTCGAGCGCCGTCACGGGTTCCTGCTCGTGCTCGTGCTCTTCTTCGCCGCGGGCGTGGCCGGCAACGTCGCGGCCTCGGCCCTGAACGCCAACCTGACGCTAGGCGGCGGAGGGGGCGCGCTGGCCCTGCTGGCCGCCTGGGCGCTGCCCGTGGTGCGCGCACGCCGGCGCGACGGCGGTGAGGACGAGGCCGACCTGCTGGGCACCGCGGTGCTGGCTGCCATGCTCGTGGTGCTGGCCGTGGTCGTCGACTTCGCCAGTCCGGTGGCCACCGCGGTGGGCGGCCTCGTCGGGGTGCTGGCCGGGCTGGTGCTCGGGGCGCTGCGTCCGCGCTGAGTGGGCGCACGGCCGGTGAGATAACTCGACGGTAAACTGGCGCCCGGCATGCGCATGCGCCAGAGCATCGCCTCCTTCGAACAGGACTTCGTCGAGGAGCAGCGACAGGATCAGGCACGCCGCGACGCGCTGCGTCGCGAAGCGGCCAAGCGCTCCCGCCAGCGCGCCAGGGCGCGCGAGCAGCAGCGCAGCACCCTGCGTTTCGTGGCCCTCACGGCGGCGCTGCTGGGCACCGCCGTGCTGGTCACGGTGCTGATGTTCCAGGCGCTGCTGTGGGTGATGGGCTAACCGGCCAGACGCCCCGCAAGGACCTCAGGGAGCCCGCAGACGGCGCAGGGCCTCGTCGACCTCGGCGCGGGCCGACGCGCCGTCGGTAGCCGGGCCGCGCCGCTCCGGCCTCGGGCCGCCGCGCCCGGTGCGCTGCTCGGGCTCCAGAGCGGGCTCAGGAGGGTCCGCTTCGCGCTCCTCTTGAATCTCCAGGTAGACCTCTTTGCGAAAGACCGGGACCTCGCGAGGCGCCTGGATTCCGATGCGGACCTTCTCGCCCATGATCGACAGCACGGTGATCTCGATGTCATCGCCGATCATGATGCTCTGGTTGGACTTGCGTGTCAGGACGAGCAACGTGCTCAACCTCCTTGTTGGGCGGACACAGACCTTCGCACAGCGCGTGCCCGTGAGCAAGCGATGGCAAACGTCTGGCTCCGGGCGGGTGGGAGGAACCTATGAGATAGGTTGCACGTCCCTATGGCACGACGCTCCCTACGCCCGAACTTCAACCAGATCCGCACCTGGGTCACCCAAGGACGCACCGACGCCTGGATCGCCCATCAGCTTGAGGTGACCGTCCAGCAGATCGAGGCCTTCAAGCGCGAAAACGACCTCGCGCCCGAGGGCGACGCCGGCCCTGCGGCCACCACGGCCGACTTCGACGACGAGATCGACCTGCGCGCGGAGGACGATGCCGCCATCGCCGCCGAGTTGGAGCTCGCCGAGGTCCGGCGCCGCGAGGAGGAGCAGGCTCTGGCTGCCGAGCGCGCGACCGCGGCCGCCCAGGAATCCCCCGACGGCGACGCTGACGCCGAGGACGGCGAGGAGCGCCCGCGCCGGCGCGGGCGCCGCGGCGGTCGTGGGCGCGGGCGCCGCGCGGCCACCGGCCCGCTGGAGGGAACGTTCGACCATGGCGAGGAGGGCTATGGCTTGTGGCTCGATCCCGCCGTGGCCGACGACCCCACCTATGCCGAGCACTGGGCGGGTCACCGGCCGGTCGAGATCACCGTCGAGGAGGACCAGATCGTCATCCGCCGGGCCAGGGCCGGCGACGACGACTGAGCCTGTGGCCCCGCGCTGGTCGATGGCCACTGTTAGGAGGCTGAGAGCCGGCGCCCGCCGGCGTAGTCCACGGCCTCGCGCAGGTAGCGATGGAAGGCCGCGTCGCCCACGGTGCGCCCATCCCACGCGCGCGGCTCGTCGGGGGCAGCCTGCACAGCGATGTCCAGCGTCCAGCCCGTGCCCTCGCGCTCGTAGAGGGCGACGAGCTCGTCGATGGTGAACGCGCCGCCCAGCTTGCGCCGCAGCGAAGCGACGATGCGGTCGATGACAAGCTCGACCGCGTGGCGCTCGTCGGGGCCGGCCCCCGCCGCGCGGCGCTCCCCTTCCCGCCACTGCTGCAGCGCAGTCTCGAAGCCCGCCATCGGGGCGAGGGTAACGGGGCCCGGCCCTGGGCGGCCACGAGGCCCGGGGACCCGCCTAGCGCGCCACTAGCGTCCTCCCCCGCCCGGGAGGCCCGCCACCACGAAGGAACGCTCTCCCGGGCGGACCATGCCCAGCTCGCGCGCCTCGCGCTCCAGCGCGCGGGGGTCGCGCAGCTCGTCGCGGCGCGTGCGCAGACGTGCCTGAACCTCCTCGAGCTCGGCCACGCGCGTCTCGCGCTCCTTGGAGGCGTGCCAGGTGGTGACCAACGAGGAGAGCGGCCCGATGTACAGGTAGACCAACAGCGCGAGGACGAACAGCAGGGCGAGGCGGCCCACGCGATCCCAGCGCACTCGGGGAGGAGGGGCCATCGACGCGCAGTTCGCCACGCCCGGGGCCTCCCCTTCCCGCGTGGACGCATGGGCGAGCGCTTGCCTCAGCAGCGAAAGACCGAGCGCCCGGGATAGGTGGCGTCGGCTCCCAGCGCCTCCTCGATGCGCAGCAGCTGGTTGTACTTGGCCACCCGGTCCGAGCGCGACGGCGCACCGGTCTTGATCTGGCCACAGCTCGTGGCCACCGCCAGGTCGGCGATCGTGACGTCCTCGGTCTCCCCCGAGCGGTGGCTCATCACCGCGCTGTAGCCGGCCTCACGCGCGGTGCGCACGGCGTCCAGGGTCTCGGAGAGCGTGCCGATCTGGTTGACCTTGACCAGGATGGAGTTGCCCACGCCCGTCTCGATGCCCCGGCGCAGACGTTCGGTGTTGGTCACGAACAGGTCATCGCCCACGAGCTGCACTCGCTCGCCGATGCGCTGGGTGAGCGCGCGCCAACCGTCCCAGTCCTCCTCGTCCATCCCGTCCTCGATGGACACGATCGGGTAGCGCTCGGCCAGGTCGGCCCACAGGGCGGCCATGTCCTCGGCGCTCAGCGTGCGCCCCTCGTGCTCGAGCACGTACGCGCCGTCGGCGAAGACCTCGCTCGTGGCCGGGTCCAGGGCGATGGCCACGTCGTCGCCGGGTCGATAGCCGGCCGCCTCGATGCCCGAGACGAGCATCTGCAGCGCCTCCTCGTTGGAGCGCAGGTCGGGCGCGAAGCCACCCTCGTCGCCCACCGCGGTGCCCAGCCCGGCCTGCTTGAGGGTCGCCTTGAGGGCATGGAAGACCTCCGCGCCGGTGCGCAATGCCTCGGCGAAGGACGGCGCACCCACGGGGACCACCATGAACTCCTGGAAGTCCACGCGGTTGTCGGCGTGCGCGCCGCCGTTGAGCACGTTCATCATGGGCACGGGCAGCACGTGCGCGGCCTCGCCCCCCAGATAGCGCCACAGGGGCTGACCCTCCTCGGCGGCGGCGGCGTGCGCGGCGGCCAGCGAGACACCGAGGATCGCGTTGGCGCCCAGGCGTGCCTTGTTGGGCGTGCCGTCCAGCTCGGTCAGCGCGCGGTCCAGCCCGGCCTGGTCGGTGGCGTCCTGCCCGGCGATCGCGCTGGCGATCTCGCCGTTGACGTTGCCTACCGCCCGCGTGACGCCCTTGCCCAGGTAGCGCTCGCCGCCGTCGCGCAGCTCGGTGGCCTCGAACTCGCCGGTGGAGGCCCCCGAAGGCACCGCCGCGCGTCCGGTGGCGCCCGAGCGCAGCGCGAGCTCGACCTCCACGGTCGGGTTGCCCCGGCTGTCGAGGACCTGGCGGGCGTGGACGTGCTCGATCTGGCTCACGTGTCGATCTCCTCTCCGGGTGCCCGAGGCGGGCCCCCGGGCTCGATCTCGTTCAGGCTGGCCTGGGCGTAGTAGCCCAGCTGGCGCTGGGGGGGCAGACGGTTCCAGTCGGCGCCCTCGGTGGCGGCCAGGACCTGGGCGGCCTCCACCGCGTCGCGAAAGCGCTCGGTCGCCGCGCGCAGCGCCAACTCGGGGTCCACGCGCAGCTTGCGCGCCACGTTGACCGCGGCGAAGAGCACGTCGCCGGCCTCGTGGAAGGCCTCCTCACGTGTGCGCGCGGTGCGCAGCTGCTCGACCTCGGACTCGATCGCCTCGTAGGGGACATCGTCCATGTCAAAGCCGGAGGAGGCGGCGCGGCGCTGGACCTTGCGCGCGTGCAGCGAAGCGGGCAGGTTCTCGGGCACCTCACCGAAGATGCCCGGTTCGCGCCCGGCCTCCTCGCGCTTGATGGCGTCCCAGTCGCGCAGCACGTCCGTCGCACTCTTGGCCGCATCGACCTCCTGGACCTCGAAGACGTGCGGGTGGCGGCGCACGAGCTTGGCGTGCAGGTGCTCGGCCACCGCCGCGAGGTCACCCGCGCCACGCTCCTCCAGCAGCAGCGCCAGGAAGTGGACCTGGAAGAGGACGTCACCCAGCTCGTCGAGCAGCTTGGCGTCGTCCCCGCGGCCCGCCGCGTCGGCGAGCTCGTAGGCCTCCTCGACGGTGTGGGGAACGATCGAGCGCTCGTCCTGCTCGCGGTCCCACGGGCACTCTGCCCGCAGGCGGCGCGTCAGGTCGTCCAGCCTGCCCAGCGCGTCGATGATCTCCTGACGCGGCACGGGTTGCCATCCTAGGCCGAGGGGTGCACAGGCCGCGGCATGGCCGCCGCAGGCGCGCCCGGGGGCGCTGCGGCGACCGTGTGCGGCGTCTGGCGTCTCCTCGGTCGGCTACCCGCCGGGCGGGGCCTGCTGGGGAGGCACCGGCACCTGCTGGGGCGCTCCGCCGCCGTCCGGCGGCGCACCCTGGGGAGGCACGGGCACCTGCTGAGGCGCCCCGCCCGGGGGCGCGCCGCCGCCGCCCGGCGGCACCTGCTGGGGCTGTCCGCCCGGGGGCACCCCGCCCGGCGGGGCCTGCTGGCCCTCGGGCTGCTCGGGCGCGTTGGAGCAGCTCTGGACGACAAAGCCCTCGCGGCAGTCGGTCCGCTCGCTCCAGCGCTCCTCGTACTCCTTGACGAAGCGTTCGAGCGTCTTCTGGCTGCGCTGCTGGGTGAGCAGCTGACGGATGCTGCCGGCGGCCCGCTCGAGGGGCTGCTGCTCGGCCGGGATCACCCGCTGCACGCGAAAGAGGTAGTAGCCGAACTGGGTCCGCACGGGGCCGGTCAGCTGACCCTGCTCGGCGCTGAAGACCGCCTTTGCCAGACTCTGCTCGAGGCTCTCACGCGATTGGGCCAGCAGCACGCCACCCTCGCCCTTGGTGGCGGGATCGATGGAGAACTCCCTGGCCACCGAGCTGAACGATTCCCCATCCTCGAGCGCCTGCTTGGCCTCCTCGGCCTCACCGCGCTCCTCGGTGAGCACCACGCGCAGATCGCGCCGCTCGGGCTTGGAGAAGCGGTCGCGATTGCGCTGGTAGTACTCGCGGATCTGCTGGTCGGTGACCTCGTTGCCCTCCGTCAGCTTCTTGACGATCTTCTGCTGAAGGATGGTGAGGCGCACCCGGAACTTGATGTCCTCCTCCGAGTAGCCGAAGTCGCGCAGGAACTGGCGGTAGGCCTTCTCGTTCGGGAAGGAGGCATTGCGTTCCTGGGCGAACTGCTGGTCGACCTCGCGCTGGGAGACCTCCACCCCCTGCTCCTGGGCCTCGCCCTCGATCCACTGGGCCGACAGCAGGAACTGCATCACCTCGTCGCGCAGCGCCTCGTACTGCTGGCGGCACTGCTGGCGCAGCTGGTCGTCGGGCGTGGGGCGCTGACCCCTCGGCGTAGGCGTCTGGGCGCGCAGCTGGCGCACGCAGGCGGTGAAGTCGGGAGGGGTGGGCACCACCACGGGAGGCTGCCTCTGGCCCTGGGGGGCCGGGGGACGCAGCGACGCCGCGGCGATCCGCGCCCACTTGTCGAAGCGCTCCTTGGTGATCGGTCCCTCGTCCTCGACCATGGCCACGGCGTTGCCGGGGATGGCGTTGCCACACGCCGAAAGGGCAACCGCCGCGAGCGCGACGGCGCAGGCGGGTAGGAGTGCACGAGCTCGCTTCATGGCAGACGCGAGGGTAGACGACCGCCTCGGCGCGCCATGGGCTGCTTCACCATGCCTAACACTCGCCCGTAAGGTGTCAGGCCGCCTCGCGGGTGGCCGCCAGCAGCGCATCGGCCGCCTGCACGACCGCCGGAAAGCGCTGCTGGGGGTCGTCGGGGACCCGCA
Source organism: Solirubrobacteraceae bacterium (assembly GCA_035942615.1). Classification (GTDB taxonomy): domain Bacteria; phylum Actinomycetota; class Thermoleophilia; order Solirubrobacterales; family Solirubrobacteraceae; genus Siliceabacter. The sequence continues at coordinate 9,769 of DASZCY010000181.1, forward strand.
CGGAGAACTGGCTGCGCCCCGACTCGTAGAGCGCGCCCGGGATGCGCTCGCGCAGCGCCCGGGCCCGCCGGGAATCCAGCTCGATCGGGGTCACGGCCAGCCGACCCTGGCGGAAGGTCACGGCCTGCGCGCCCGCCTGACCGAGCTTGATCCGTGCCTGCTGGAGGTCGAGCAGGTTGCTCAGCGGATCGGGCACGGGCCCGAAGCGGTCCTCGAGCTCCTCGCGCAGCAGCCCCAGCTCGGCCACCTCGATCGCCGCCGCGATGCGCCGGTGCACGTCGATCTTGGCCTGCTCGTAGGGGATGTAGTCCGCCGGGACGTAGGCGTCGACGTTGACGTCCAGGCGCACGGGCTCGGGCGCGTCCTCGACGGCCTCGCCCTCTCCCGACCGCACACGCACGGCCTCGTCGAGCATCTGCAGGTACAGCTCGAAGCCCAGCGCGGCCACGTGGCCGGACTGCTCGTCGCCCAGCAGCGAGCCCGCGCCGCGCAGCTCGAGGTCGCGCATGGCGATCTTGAAGCCCGCGCCCAGCTCGGTGTAGTCGCTCAGGGCGCTGAGGCGCTGGGCGGCCTCGGGCGTGAGTGCCGCGGCGCTGGGATAGAGCAGGTAGGCGTAGCCGCGGTCGCGCGAGCGGCCCACCCGCCCGCGGATCTGGTAGAGCTGAGCCAGGCCGAAGCGGTCGGCGCTGTCGACGATCAGGGTGTTGGCCGAGGGGATGTCGATGCCCGACTCGATGATGCTGGTGGCCACCAGCACATCGGCCTCGCCGCGCAGGAAGGCCAGCATGCGCGCCTCGAGCTCCTGCTCGTCGAGCTGGCCGTGGGCGACCTCGAAGCGCACGCCGGGAAGCAGACCCCGCAGGCGCTCGGCGGTCTCGTCGATGGTCTCCACGCGGTTGTGCAGGAAGAAGGCCTGGCCCCCGCGGCGGTGCTCGCGCTCGAGCGCCTGGCGGACGAGCTCCTCGTCGTACTCGCCCACGTAGGTCTTGACGGGGCGGCGGCCCTCCGGCGGCGTCTCGATGACCGAGATGTCGCGCACGCCGGCCAGCGACATCTGCAGGGTGCGGGGGATCGGCGTGGCGCTCATGGAGATCACGTCGACCTTGAGCTTGAGCTGGCGCAGCAGCTCCTTTTGCTTGACCCCGAAGCGCTGCTCCTCGTCGACGATGATCAGCCCCAGCTCCCTGGCGCGCACGTCGCGCGAGAGCAGGCGGTGGGTGCCGATCAGGATGTCGGCGGCCCCGGAGGCGAAGGCCCCGACGGCCGCCCGCTGCTGGGCGGCCGAGCGAAAGCGGCTGACGTGCTCCACGCGGATGGGCCAGTCGGCCAGTCGCTCGGTGAAAGTGCCGAAGTGCTGCTGGGCCAGGATGGTGGTGGGCACCAGCATCAGCACCTGCTTGCCCCCGGCCACGGCCTTGAAGGCCGCGCGCAGGGCCACCTCGGTCTTGCCATAGCCCACGTCGCCGCAGACCAGGCGGTCCATGGGCCGGGGGGACTCCATGTCTGCCTTGACCAGCTCGATGGCCTCGGCCTGGTCGGCGGTCTCGGTGTAGGGAAAGCGCCCCTCGAAGTCGCGCTGCCAGTCGCCGTCGGGCTCGAAGGCGGTGCCGGCGCGCCGCTTGCGCTCGGCGTAGAGGTTGAGCAGCTCGCCGGCCAGCTCCTGCGCCGCGCGCCGCGCGCGGGCCTTCATGGTCTCCCAGCTCTTGCCGCCAAGCCGGCTCAGCGGCGGGTGGGCGCCGCCGGCACCGACGTAGCGGCTGATCTTGGCCAGCTGGTCGACGGGCATGTAGACCCTGTCCTCCCCGTGGAACTCGAGCTGGAGGTAGTCGCGCGTGGTGCCCGCCACGGTGCGCGTGTCAAAGCCCGCGAAGCGCGCGATGCCGTGGTCCTCGTGGACCACGATGTCGCCGGTGCGCAGGTCGGCGAAGGAGCGCAGCGCGCCGCGGCGGCGCCCGCCCACCTCCGGACCCGACGGCTCCGCGCGCCGGCGGCGGAACAGGCGGTGCTCGGGGATGACCGCGAGCTTGAGCCCGCCGGCGACGAAGCCGTCGCGCAGGGCGGCGGTGGCAAAGCGCACGCGATCCTGGCCGGGTGCCGCCCCGTTGCCAGAGCCCAGCCATTCCGCCGTGACACGCGCCAGGTTGTAGGCGGCGCGATCGCCCTCCCCCTTGCGCGGCCAGGTGACCACGGTGCGATAGCCCGAGCGCACGAGCTTCTCCAGCTCGGGCTCGGCCTCCTTGAGCGAGCGCGCGGCGGTGTCGGCCGCCTGGGCGCGGAACTCGAGCGGCTGGCCGGCGGCGATGGCGCTCAGGCGCACCGCGGCGCGGGCCTCCAGCGCCTGTGAGACCTGGGCGGGAGGCACGTAGAGGTGATGGGCGTCGGTGTCGTGAAAGGCCACGCAGACGTCCTGCCAGTGATCGCGCAAGGCGGGCTCGACGTCCTCCTCGGCGGCCAGCACCACCGCGGCGTCCCCGGCCAGGTCCAAAAAGGAGCCGAAGCGCTCGACGGGCAGCAGCTCCGCGATGTCGGGGCGGTCCTCGTCGCCCGCCGGGGAGGGCTTTGGCCCCTCGCCGCCCGCGTGTCGCTCTGCGCCTTCCCCCGCGTCACGGAAGTGCTCGGGGGCCAGTTCGGCGGCCGGGGCGATCTCCACCTCGCCGGCCTCGCCCAGCGAGCGCTGGGTGAAGGTGGAGAACCAGCGCAGCGACTCGACCTCGATGTCGAACAGCTCGGCGCGGATCGCGCGGTCCTCCGTGGCCGGGAAGAGGTCGACGATCCCCCCGCGCACCGCGAACTGCCCGCGGTCGGTGACCTGCTCCACGCGCTCGTAGCCGGCGGCGACCAGCTCGCCGGTCAGCTCGTCGAGGTCGACCAGGTCGCCCACGGCCAGGCGCAGCGAGCTCGGGCGCAGGGCCGGGTCGGGCACCTTCTCGCTGAGGGCGACCGCGGAGACCACCACCACCGGGGGCTCGACACCGGGCTCGTCGCCCATGAGCGCGTCCAGCGCCGCGACGCGTAGACCGACGAGGTGGGCGGGCGGCGCCAGATGGGACTCGTAGGCCACGCCGCGGCTGGGATAGAAGCGCACCGGCCGGGGGGCCAGCCACGCACGCAGGTCGGCGGCCAGGTCGCGGGCCTGGCGGTCGTCGCCGGACACCACGAGGGCGGGGCGCCCGCCGTAGGCCGGCGAGTCGACGCCGTCGACCAGCGCCGCGATCAGGTAGGGGCGCAGGCTGGCAGAGACGAAGGCACGCCCGCCGTCGCGCGCCAGCGTGGCCCCGTCGGGGGTCTCGTGCAGATGGGTGAGCAGGGGGCGCAGCGACATGTGAGGCGGCCGCGGAGTCTAGGCCGAGTGATCCGGGGCATCGACGCACGCGCATCAGTCCCCCAAAGGCCCGTCCTGCACGGGTGAAGCCATCCTTGGGGGTAGTTATGTCCGAAGTCCTCAACCACGTCTACGACACCATTGACCGGGCTCATGGCGACAAGCCGGCAGCCACCCGTCGCCAGGTCGTCGCCGGCGCCGCCGCGGCGTTTGGGACGATGGGCATGCTGGCCTGGACCGACCAGGCCGACGCCCAGATCAAGTCCGACTCGCCCAACACGCCGCAGAACATCCTCAACGTCGCCGCCACCGCCGAGGTGCTGGCCACGATCGTCAACACCGTCGGGCTCGAGGCCCCCGGCATCCAGTTCCGCGGCGTGGAGCGGATGAACATCCAGGGCGCCGCGCGCGAGGAGCTCATCCACTTCGACGTGCTGGTCTCCGATGCCGTCGGCGGCAGCCCGGTCACGAGGCGCATCTGGGTGCCCGACCGGATCTTCTCCAACCGCAACGAGTTCTTCACCGCGCTCGCGGTGGGCGACCAGATCTTCATCAACGCCTACCTGCTGGGCACCACGGTGTTCGCGCGTGCCGGCGGCATCGCCAACTCGCGCTTCGCGCGCTTCGCCGCGGAGTTCATGGGCGCCGAGGCGGTGCACCGGGCCCTCGCCCTGCAGTCGCTGGGGGGCTCCGGCAACGACCGGGCGTTCATGCGCTTCGCCGGACGCGAGCAGCGCCCTGGCCTGCCGACGACCGGCCAGCCGGGCTTCTTCAACATCCTCACAGCGGTGACCCAGCTCCAGAGCGCCGGCTTCGGCTTCGGCGCGGAGGGCGAGAGGCCGGGTCGCTTCTACGAGTTCGACCAGGTCAGGCAGCGCACGCCCGACCCGGGCTTCGTCAACACCCGCACGCCCTCGTAGGGCGGGGAGAGCGAGAGCGACCGCGGCCGGTCCGCCGCGCGCGGGGCGTCCACGGTCGCCCCGCTCGCCGGCCGGTCAGGCGACGCCGAGCACCACGCGCTCGGCGGCGTCGCACGCGCGGTCCACGAGCGCGGCGACCTCCTCGCGCGGCTCGCTGA
>DASZCY010000182.1:0-6943 GCA_035942615.1 Solirubrobacteraceae bacterium
GCTCGCGGCACACCTCGTGGCCGGCCGGCCCCTGACCCAGCGCGACATCCAGCAGAACGACGTCGAAGGTGTCGCGCTCGGCGGCCTCCAGCGCGCTGGACCCGTCGGCGACCGCGGTCACCGAGTGCCCCTCGCGCGAGAACGACCGCGCGAGCATCTCGCGCAGCGGGGTGTCATCGTCGACGACCAGGAGGCGCAGGGAACCCTTGGAGGTGGCCATGTCCAGCGCGGAAGGGTAGACGCCGACGCGAGGCGCTCAGGCCCGCGCGCGCGCCTCGCGGCGCGCCGCGGCGGCCGCGCGCAGCTGGTCGTGCTCCACCCGGCGCTTGAGCTGGCGCACGGAGGCGCGCAGGTGGCCGGCCACGGCGGGCGCGGCGAGGTGCTCGGCGAGCCAGCCCGGTAGGCCCGAGCCGGCCACGCCGTAGCTGAGGCGCAGCTCCACGTGGGTGCGGTCGGGGCGATGCTCGCGCAGGCGCCAGCGCCCGCGCTGGTCGATGCCGGTCACCGAGGTCCAGGCCAGCTCGCGGGGCTCATCCCACTCGACCAGCTCGATGAGGCCGCCGATCTCGGCCGAGCGCACGCGCATGAGCATCCGAAAGCGCGCGCCCACGCCGCGCTCGAGCTCTCCGTACTGCTCCCAGCGGGTGATGCCCTGCATGACGTGCAGGTAGGTCGACGGATCGCCGATGACCTGCCAGACGGCCTGCGCCGGGGCGGAGACGTCGATGCTCTCGGCGAGCCTCATCCGAGCACCGGCAGGCGCCGCTCGGCGGCCAGGGCGTCGAGGGTCTCCTGCATGAGCCGCGTGACGTAGGCGTAGACCTCGTCGAGGTCGGGCTCGCCGCCGAACTCCTCACGCAGGTGGATCGGCGGCAGAGCCTCGACGGTGATCTTGGCGGGCAGAGGGAGGTGGCCGAGGAAGTCGCCCACGTTGACGATCCACGGTAGACCCACCGAGATGGGCAGCACCTTGAGGCGGAGGATGCGGTCCAGCAGCAGGGCCCGGGCCAGCAGCTCGCCGCGGCTGAGAAACAGCGAGGTCTCCTGGCCGCCCACCGAGACCACCGGCACGATCGGTACGTCGTGCTCGAGCGCCAGGCGGACCCAACCCTTGCGCCCGGCGAAGTCGACGCGGTGGCGTTGCCAGCTGGGGCGGTGGACCTCCCAGTCCCCGCCGGGGTACACGAGGACCGCGGCGCCGGCCTCGAGCGCCCGCTCGGCGTTGGCCTGCGAGGCGGCCACCGTCCCGAAGCGGCGCAGAAAGGCGAGGCCGGGCATGGCAAGCACGAGGTTGTGGGCCAGCTGGTGAAAGCGGCGCTCCACGCCGAAGTAGGTGCTGAAGGCCAGCGTGAAGACGGTGGTGTCGGGGGTGAGGTTGCCTCCGGAGTGGTTGCCCACCAGCAGCACGGCGCCCTCCTCGGGCACGTTGCCCAGCCCGCGCACCTCGCCGCGGAACCACAGGGTGCTCAACAGCCACAGGATGGGGAGGTGCTCGCGGATGTAGTCGGGGTCGCGCTCGTCCAGGTCGGCGACGGGCCCACGGCCGAGGGCTGCGCCGGCCAGGCCCTTCACCGTGCGCTGGGCCAGGGCCAGGGCGCCTCCCGCCAGATCGGCGCCGGCGGCCCCGGCGCGCGCCGGGCCCCGGGCCAGCGGGGGCGGCGGCGCATCCGCGCGCCCGTTGGTCTCCGCCCGCGTGCTCAGGCGCTCGCGCATCGGGCGAGTTTAGGCGGCGCGCATCTCGCCGGGCACGGCGCCCAGCGCGCCGGCCTGGGAGAAGAAGCGGCGCAGCACCCCGGCGGTCTGCGCTCCGCGCTCGACCTGGGGCACATGGCCGCAGTCCTCGAGAATGAGCTGCTCGGCCGAGGGCAGCCACTGCTGCACGTGGCGAGCGAAGGCGGGCGGTATGAGCGGGTCGTGCGTACCCCACACGAAGAGGGCGGGCGGGCGCAGGCCACTCAGGCGCGGGTAGAAGCCCCTGGGGCCGTAGGGCGCGTCGAGGTAGAGGTTGCGTGCTGCGCTGAGGAAGGCCCGCCGGGCGCCCGCGCTGGCGTAGATACGCTGGAACTCGTCGATGACGATGTCGGCGATCTCGGGGTCGATGGGGTCCGAGTTGGCGAACAGGGACCAGAACTGCGCCTCGACTATCCCGCGCGTGAAGCGGTGGGGCAGCACGCCGAGCTCGGGTCGCAGCAGCCGCACGATGGGGTGGTAGGCGCGCTTGATGAAGGCCACGGCGGGACACAGCAGGGCCAGGCCGCCCACGCGATGGGGCGCGCGCAGGCCGACCTCCAGCGCGACGCGCCCGCCCATGGAGTTGCCCGCGATGTGGGCGCGCTCGAGGCCCAGGGCATCCATCGCCTCGAGCACGGCGTCGGCGAACCAGCGGGCGGTGTAGGGGGCCCGCAGCGGCTTGGAGGACGATCCGAAGCCGGGCAGATCGAGTGCGTGAACCCGGAACTGGCCGCTCAGCGCGGCGCCCGCGTCGAAGAACGAGCTCTTGGCGCCGCCCAGACCGTGGAGGAGCAGCACGTCGGGCCCCTCGCCCATGGTCAGCGTGGAGACCCGTGCGCTGGGCAGCTCCAGCGCGCGCATGCGCAGCAGGGGCGGGCGGTCTTCCGCGAGGCGGAACAGGCCCTCGAAGGCCACCGCGAGATCGAGCTCCCCGCGTGCGTACAGCCGCCGCTCGGAGAAGGCCTGGATGCCCGACAGCTCGCCCTCGCGCAGGGCTAGCCAGGTCTCGACGTCGGTGCCGATGACCACGTCAGGACGCCGGGAGACCGCCCCGCGGTGCACCCGGGCGGTGTGCTGGGTGCAGCGGACCTCCCAGGTCTGGCCCACGTCGCCCAGACGCACGTGGTACGTGGCCGCAAAGCCCGGGTCGGCGCCGAGATAGCGCTCAGGCAAAGAGCGAAAGGCCCGCTCGACCATGGCAACGCGGCGGGCATGAGCAAGCGTACCCCCCATGTGAGTAATACATCTACCCACGGGCGCAGAGGTCGACTCCCGCCCGCAGCCTCTACGTTGGGGGTTGACCATGCGCTCCGTCCGCCTGCACGACACCGCTTCGGGGCGACTGCGCGAGCTGCGTCCCCGCGTCGGCCGGCGCGTGGGCATCTACGCCTGTGGGCCCACCGTCTACGGGCGCATCCACGTGGGCAACGCACGGCCGTTCGTCACCTTCGCCCTGCTCGCGCGCTTTCTGGAGCGGGAGGGCTACGACGTGACGCTGGTGGTCAACGTCACCGACGTCAACGACAAGATCTACGACGCCGCCACTCGCCTGGGCGTGGCCAGCGCGGCGCTGGCGCGCGACATGACGGCCGCCTACGTGGCCGACACGGACCTGCTGGGCCTGGGCCGGCCCGACCACGAGCCGCTGGCCTCCGAGACCATCGCGAGGATCGTAGAGCTCATCGAGGCGCTTATCGCCCGGGGGCACGCCTACGCCGTGGAGGGCGACGTGTTCTTCCGCGTGCGCTCAGACCCCGGCTACGGCGCGTTGTCGCACCGCTCGCTGGAGGCCATGGATCAGGGCGAGGGCCTCGAGGGCACCCAGCGCAAGGAGCATCCGCTGGACTTCGCGCTGTGGAAGGCCCACAAGGAGGGCGAGGACACCGCTTGGGAGGCGCCATGGGGGCACGGACGCCCGGGCTGGCACATCGAGTGCTCGGCCATGGCCGAGGAGCTGCTGGGCCTGGAGTTCGAGATCCACGGCGGGGGCAGCGACCTGGTCTTCCCCCACCACGAGAACGAGGCGGCCCAGACCCGCTGCGCGCGCGGGCGGGAGCTGGCCCAGGTATGGATGCACAACGGCATGCTGCAGCTGGGGCGCGACAAGATGGCCAAGAGCATCGGCAACGTGGCGCCGCTGTACGAGGTGGTGGCCCAACACGGGCGCGATGCGCTGGTGATGTTCTTCGTGGGGGCCCACTATCGCCAGCCGGTGGCCTTCGACGAGGACTCGCTGGCCGAGGCGCGCGCGCGTGTGGAACGGGTGCGCGAGGCGGGTCGGGGCCTCGTCGACGGGCCGTCCCCCGACGACATGGCGCGCTGGCGCGACGCGTTCTTCGACGCGCTGGCCGACGACTTCAACACCGCGGCCGCCCTGGGCCACCTGTTCGAGTGGGTGCGCGAGGCCAACCGGCGCGGTGGCGGGCTGGGTCGCTCGCACCTGATGGAGATGCTCGACGTGCTGGCCCTGGGCGGCCTGCTCGAGGCCTCAGGTCCGCAGCCGGGGGCGGAGGAGCTCGCGCTGCTGGCCCGCCGCGACACGGCGCGGCACGCGCGCGACTTCGTCACCGCCGACGCCCTTCGCGACGAGCTGCGCGCACGCGGGTGGGAGGTGCGCGATGGCGCGCAGGGCGCGCGGCTCGTGGCCGTCCCGGCACGATGAGCGACCGGCGTCGGCGCGACGGGCCGTCGGGCGGGCGGGGGCGCGAGGGGGCCTCGGGCAGGCGGCGCCGCGACGGGCCCTCGGGCGAGGTGCTCTACGGCCGCAACCCCGTGCGTGAGGCCCTCGCCGCGGGCCGGCGGGCCGTCGGGCCGGTCTGGGCGACGGCGCCAGCGGCACGCGAGCCGTGGTTGGCGGGCGCCGAGGTCATCGTGGAGGATGCGCCCGCGCTCACCGCTCGGGCCGGCACCGCCGCGCACCAGGGCCTCTGTGCCCTCGCCGCGCCCTATCCCTACGCGGACGCAGGCGGCCTCCTGGCCCCGCCTGACGCGCTGGTGGTGGTCCTCGACGAGGTACAGGACCCCCAGAACCTGGGTGCGATCTGTCGCAGCGCGGAGTGCGCGGGCGCGACCGGGCTCGTGCTGCCGACGCGGCGCACGGCCGAGGTGACGCCGGCGGTGGCCAAGGCGTCGGCGGGGGCGGTCGAGCACCTGGCCGTGGCCCGGGTGCGCAACCTGGCCGACTGGCTGGGGGAGGCCAAGGAGGCCGGCGCATGGTGCTACGGGGCAGCGGCCGAGGCCGACCTCCCCTACGACGCGCCGGACTTCCGCGGGCGCGTGGTCCTCGTGTTGGGGGCCGAGGGACGCGGCCTGCGCCCGCGGGTCGCCACGGGGTGCGACGCCCTGCTCGCCCTGCCCCTGCGCGGGCGTATCGCGTCGCTCAACGTGAGCGCCGCCGCGGCGGTGCTGCTGTACGAGATCTTGCAGCGCCGACAAGCGGTTGACAGCGCTTCATAACAGCGGCTAGTTTGGTGCCACTCACCGTCGACCTCAGGTCGAGACAGCTTTATAGCGACCAGATCGGTCGGCGCCCGGGGAGGGGTCCGCCGCCGAGCACCACCAACGCCCTTATCCGGGCGGAAAGGAATGCTCGTGGCCAGGCTCTTCCGTAACCCTCAATCCCAGCTTCAGGTCACAGACTTGTACCTCATCGCCCTCGCCAAGCAGGGCGACGCGACGGCCCACGACCGCCTTGTGCGTCGCTACTACGGGTTCGTGCGCCTCAAGGCGTCTTCGTACTTCCTTGCCGGTGGGGACGCCGACGACCTCATCCAGGAGGGTCTCGTCGGCCTTCACAAGGCCGTCCGCGACTTCCGCCCTGACCGCGAGTCCTCGTTTCGCAACTTCGCCGAGCTGTGCATCACGCGCCAGATCATCACCGCCGTGAAGACGGCCACGCGCAACAAGCACAGCCCGCTCAACCAGTACGTCTCCTTCAGCGCCACGCCGGCGGGGGCCATGGAGGGCGAGCCGACGCTCGAGGAGGTGATCGCTGGGCCGGCCGTCCACGACCCCGCCAACCAGGTCGTCTCCTCCGAGGAGCTGCAGTCGCTGGTGGGCTGCCTGTCGACCGCCCTGTCCGAACTCGAGTCGCGCACCTTGGCCCTCTATCTCGACGGCCACTCCTACGAGGACGTCGGGCGGCGCATCGGCTGCGACGCCAAGACCGTGGACAACGCCCTCCAGCGCGTGAAGCGCAAGGTCGGGTCACACCTGATGTCGCGAGCGGTGCCGGCCTGAGGGGCGACGGTGCCGCCCCGTACCATCGGCGCATGTCAACCCTCCTGGTCGTCCTGCTGGTCGCCGCCGCGCTGCTCGTGGCTCTCGCCGTGGGCGGGGCGATTGCCACCGGGCGTCGGGTGCGCGCCGGCGCCTCGAGCCTGCACCAGCAGGTCGAGGAGGTCAACCGCCAGCTGGCGGCCGCCCACGCGGAGGACCGCGGTTGGGAGCGCAGCGCGCTCGAGGGCGCCGCGCGCGAGGCCTTCGCCGCTGCCCATCCGGGCGAGGAGCTGGCCGACCTGGATCTCGTGCAGGTCATTGACCGCCCGGGCACCGACGAGGACGAGGCGGTCTTCCGCGCCACGACCGCCTCGGGCGCCAGCCACGAGCTGCACCTCGGGCGCAGCCAGGGCATCTGGGTGCCCGCCGGGCGCTGAGAGCCCGCCCCCGGATTCGAACCGAGATAAGCCTCATTACAAGTGAGGGGCTCTGCCAGTTGAGCTAGGCGGGCGGGAGGCTGCTCAGGCTAGAGGCCCAGAGCTGGGCGGCGTTGCGGTGACTGAGCACCGCGGCCGGTCCGCAGGCCAGCACGGCGGCCATCCAGCGGGCTTCGAGCGACAGGCGGCTGTGGCCGGTGGCCTAGACGCCGCGGTGGACGGTTGATGGCGCCGTCGCCCACCCCACGCTCGCGCAGCTGCCGAGACCGGCGAGAGCGGCGATCAGGCGATCGGGGCCTCCGTGGAGGATTCGGGTCTGTAGTGATCCCCAATCCTCCTCGCGGTCGCCAGGTTCCCATCCTGGCTGCCCGAAGCGCGCGTAGGGCCGGCGCTTCCTGACGAGACTGCCGCCAATCAGCCCGCCAGCGCCGCCTTTGCGCGCTCGCGGGCCTCGGCCTCGGCGCGCTGGGAGGCCCGCACGAGCAGGCGCTCGCGTAACGCCGGCGCGGCCTCTTGGGCCCGCCCGCGGGCGAGGTCCCGCGCGCGCTGGGCGGCTC
>DASZCY010000183.1:0-3853 GCA_035942615.1 Solirubrobacteraceae bacterium
TCGGCCCGCTTGCGCCAGTAGCGCTCCAGCCCGAGCTGCTGCTGGTCGGGGGGCATGGCCTGGAGGTAGCTGTCCACCGTGCTCTCATCGTCGGCGTGCGCGCGCATCTCCGCGCGTATCGCCTCCGCGTAGGCGTCGGCGTCGAGCTCCCGCGCGCGCGCCGCCCACCGATCAAGCGCCTCGTGCATGGCCTTCAGGTGAGCGTCGACGTCCTCCCACGCGCCGAAGTGGGTCAGCCCCAAGGCTGTCGGCCTCCAGGCGGCGACGGCGTCCAGCGAGCGATGCCAGGCCTCGACGTCGATGTCGGGCGGCGGGGTGGGGGGCAGCACGTGGCCCACCGGGGGCAGGCGCACGCCGGTCACGTCGCCGGTGAAGGCAAAGCCGCTGTGAGGATGGCGGAAGGCGACATGGTGCCAGGCGTGGCCGGGCGCGTAGGCCACCTCGAAGCCCTCCATCTGCTCGCCCCCCCGAAGGACCCGGAGGTTCTCCTCGGGGACAGGCAGGACTTCGCCCCACAGACGCTCCATGTCGTCGTGGTACAGGCGGGCGGCGGAGGCCACCAGCTTGGAGGGGTCGAGGAGGTGGGGCGCGCCGCGCTCGTGCACCCACACCTCCAGGTGGGGCCAGCGGCGCACCAGCACCCCGGCTGCGCCCGCGTGGTCCAGGTGGACGTGGGTGAGCAGCAGTCGCTTCGGCTCGCCACCCTCGATGCCCTCCACCAGCGCGTCCAGCGCGGAGGCCGGGCCGGGATCGATCAGCGCACCGTCGACCTGCCAGCAGCAGATCACCCGCTCCTGGCCGAGGTGGCGGACGTCGATCGGCCGCGGGGTGGGCATCGGCCCATATCATCAGATGGCGATGAGCGACCACCGACTGGCCGAGCGCGACCGGCCCTGGCTGATGCGCACCTATGCCGGCCACTCCACCGCGCGCCGGTCCAACGAGCTGTACCGCGGCAATCTGGCCAAGGGCCAGACGGGCCTGTCGGTGGCCTTCGACCTGCCCACCCAGACCGGCTACGACGCCGGGCACGAGCTGGCCCGCGGCGAGGTGGGCAAGGTGGGCGTGCCCGTCGCCCACCGTGGCGACATGGCCACCCTGATGGACGGCATCCCGCTGGGCGAGATGAACACCTCGATGACCATCAACGCCACCGCCGCGTGGCTGCTGGGGCTGTACATCGTCGCCGCCGAGGAGCAGGGCGTCGAGGCCCGGGCGCTGCAGGGCACCACCCAGAACGACATCATCAAGGAGTTCCTCGCGCGCGGGACCTACGCCTTTCCGCCCGGGCCCTCGATGCGCCTGAGCGCCGACACCGTCGCCTACACGGTGACCGAGGTCCCCAGGTGGAACCCGATCAACATCTGCTCCTATCACCTGCAGGAGGCGGGCGCCACGCCGGTGCAGGAGATCGCCTACGCGCTGGCCAACGCGATCGCCGTGCTCGACGCCACGCGACGGCGCGTCGACCAGGAGCTGATGGGCAAGGTCTTTTCGCGCCTGTCGTTCTTCGTCAACGCCGGGGTGCGCTTCGTTGAGGAGCACGCCAAGCTGCGCGCGATGGGCCAGCTGTGGGAGCAGATCGGCCGCGAGCGCTACGGCGTGGTCGATCCCAAGCAGCTGCGCTTCCGCTATGGCGTGCAGGTCAACTCGCTGGGCCTGACCGAGAACCAGCCCGAGAACAACGTCCAGCGCATCGTGCTCGAGGCACTGGGGGTGACCCTGGGGCGCAACGCCCGGGCCCGCGCCGTCCAGCTGCCGGCCTGGAACGAGGCGCTGGGGCTGCCACGTCCGTGGGATCAGCAGTGGTCGTTGCGCATCCAGCAGGTGCTGGCCCTAGAGACGGACCTGCTCGAGTACCCCGACATCTTCGAGGGCTCCAAGGTCATGGACGGGCTGGTCGCCGAGCTGGTGGAGGGCGCGCGCGCCGAGATGGCCGTGGTGGAGGAGCACGGCGGCGCCGTAGAGGCCGTGCCCTACATGAAGGCCGCCCTGGTCGACTCTCACCGTGCGCGCCTGAACCGCATCGAGGCGGGCGAGCAGGTCGTGGTGGGGATCAACCGCTACCTCGAGACCGAGCCCTCCCCCTTGGCCGCCGGCGAGGACCCGGGGATCCTCGTCGTCGACCGCGGCGTGGAGGCCGAGCAGATCGAGGCGCTGGAGCGCTGGCGCTCCCAACGCGACGGCGACGCCGTGGTGCGGGCGCTGGACGCGCTGCGCCGTGCAGCTCGCGACGAGGGCCAGAACATCATGCCCGCGACGATCGGGGCCGCTCGCGCGGGGGCGACCACCGGCGAATGGGCCCAGGCCCTGCGCGAGGCCTTCGGTGAATACCGGGCGCCCACCGGCGTTGGCGAGGCGGCGGCCGGGGTGCCCTCCTCCGAGCAGGACGCGCTGCGCGACGAGGTCGAGCGCGTCAGCGAGGCGCTGGGGCGGCGCCTGAAGCTGCTGGTGGGCAAGCCGGGCCTGGACGGCCACTCCAACGGCGCCGAGCAGATCGCCGTCCGCGCGCGAGACCTGGGCATGGACGTCGTCTACGAGGGGATCCGCCTGACGCCGTCGCAGATCGTCGCCTCCGCCCTGCAGGAGGGCGTCCACGTGGTCGGCCTGTCGATCTTGAGCGGCTCGCACCGCGAGCTGATCCCCGACGTGGTCGCCGGCCTGCGCGACGCGGGGGTCGAGGCGCCCGTGGTGGTGGGCGGGATCATCCCCCGGGCCGACGTCGAGCCCCTGCGCGAGGCCGGCGTGGCCGCCGTCTACACCCCCAAGGACTTCGACCTCGGGCGGATCATGGCCGACATCGTCGCGCTCGTGGCGGAGCGCAACGGGGCGGCGGCGGGCGCGTGATGGCCCTCGAGACGCCAGCGGTCCGCACATGACATGACGCCCGCTCTCTCCGGCACCGAGCTGGGGCGCCGGCTGCGCGAGGGCGACGTGGACGCGGCGCCCGCGGTGCTCAACCTGGTCGAGAGCCGGCCGGCCCGCGAGGCCGGGGAAGTCGAGGCGCTGCTGCACGAGGTCGCGCCCGGAGCGCTGGGCGGGGAGGCGCCCGCGCACGTCATCGGCATCACCGGCCCGCCGGGAGTGGGCAAGTCGTCGCTGCTCGGCGAGCTGGTGAGCGCATGGAGGGCCCGCGGGCGCAGCGTGGCGGTGCTGGCGGTGGACCCCTCGTCCAGGCGGTCGGGTGGCGCGCTGCTGGGCGACCGCGCCCGCATCGGCTCCGACCCCGCCGACCGGGCGACTTTCATCCGCTCGACCGCGGCGGGCGACCGCCTGGGCGGCCTGGCGCCCGCCACCCGTGCGGCCGCGCAGGCGCTGAGCGCCGCCTTCGACGTCGTGGTGGTGGAGACGGTCGGCGTGGGACAGTCGGAGACCGAGGTGGCCGAGGTGGCCGACACCGTGGCGGTGGTCGTGCAGCCCGGCTCGGGCGACGTGCTGCAGTTCCTCAAGAGCGGGATCATGGAGATCCCTGACGTGCTCGTGGTCACCAAGGCCGACCTGGGCGGCATCGCCCACCAGGCACGGCGGGACCTCGTCGCGGCGCTGCGCTCCATCGGCGACCACGCCACGCAGGTGGTGGCCGTATCGTCCGTGGCCCCCGTGCAGGGCATCGACGACCTCATTGCGGCGCTCGACGCCCACCGCGCCGGGCTGGACACCGGCGTGCGCCGCCTGCACGCCCGCCGGGCGGGCGCGGTGGCCGACTTCCACGCCGAGCACGGTGACCGCGGGCTGCGCGCGCTGGGCGGGCGGCGCGCCGCGCTCAAGGCGCTCGAGGAGGCCGACCCGGCGCTGGAGGTTCCCGCGCTCACCCGGACGCTCGAGGAGCGGGCGGGCGTGGCGTGACCCGAGC
>DASZCY010000184.1:0-4152 GCA_035942615.1 Solirubrobacteraceae bacterium
CGGCGGGTGGGCCCGTTCCGCCCCGGGCGCGGTCGCCGTGGCGCCCGGCGGCGACCTCGACGACGCCATCGTGGGCGTGGTGCGCAGCGCCCGCCCCCGGGTGGGGCGCACGCGCGCGGTGGAGATCCTGCGCGGCGGGCGCTCCAAGGTGATCCGCCAGCACGCCTACGACGGCCTGCCAGGCTATGGCACCTTCGACCACCTGACCAGCGCGGAGGTGCTGGGGCGCGTCGACGAGCTGCTGGCCGCCGGCCGCCTGCGCTCGACCGGCGGCGCGTTTCCCAAGCTCGAGGCCGCGGCGTGAGCGAGGGGGGCGCTCGCCCCTTCCCGCTCGCCGTCCTCGCCTCGGGCGAGGGCACCAACCTCCAAGCGCTGCTGGACAGCGTCCATGGCCATGAGGCCGAGGTGGTGGCGGTGGCCTCCGACCGCCCCGGCGCACGGGCGCTCGAGCGCGCCCGTGCCGCGGGCGTGGCCACCGCGACGTTCCCCGCCGCCGACTTCCCCGACCGCGCGGCGCGCGACGCCGCCATGGCAGCGTGGCTCGTCGACCGCGGCGCGCGCGCGGCCGTGCTGGCCGGCTACATGGCCCTGCTGGCGCCCGGCTTCCTCGCCCGCTTTCCCGCCGGGGTGCTCAACGTGCACCCCAGCCTGCTGCCCGCCTTTCCCGGCCTGCACGCGGTTGAGCAGGCCGTCGAGCACGGCGTCCACGTCTTCGGCGTCACCGTGCACTTCGTCGACGATGGCGTGGACAGCGGGCCGATCGTCGCCCAGCGCGCCGTCGAGCTGCCCGGCGCCACCGACCCCGCGCAGGTCCTCGCCGCGCTGCGCCCGCTCGAGCACGCCCTGCTGCCCGAGGCGGTGCGCGCTCTGGTGGTGGGTGCGCTGTCCGCCCCGCCCGCGACGGGCTGAGGGCCTGGCGCGGTCCTAGGCGTCCTCGTCGTCTTCGATCGCCTCGGGATCGTCGAAGGTCGCGGGGTCGCCACCGTCTTCGTCATCGGTCTCCTCCTGCTCGCCCTCGTCGTCCGTCTCGCCCTCCTCCTCGTTGCCCCAGTCACGGACGTGGGGATCGTCGGCGGCCTCCTGGCGGGGCTGCAGCTGGCTGCGAGACTCCTCGATGTTTTCCCCCAGGCGCTGGATGCGGTCGTCCAGCTCCTCGGTGTTGTGCTCCAGCTGCTCGTCGGGGTCGCGACGCTCGGTGCTGTCCACCCTCGCTCTCCTTCTCGATCTTTTGCTTCGAACGGCAGTTCCCGCCGCGCGTGCGCTTCAAGCAGTTGTGTCGCAGCCGTCGCTGGGCCTCACGTCGATATGCTCGCGTCATCGCCGAGCGAGCCTCCCCCGACGCCCCCACCACCCCGGTTGAGCCCGGCGCCGTGACGGTCCGCCGTGCGCTGCTGTCGGTCTCCGACAAGCGCGGCATCGTGGACTTCGCCCGCGGGCTGGCCGAGGCGGGCGTGGAGCTCGTCTCCACCGGCGGGACCGCGGCGGCGCTGCAGGCCGAGGGGCTGCCCGTGCGCGCCATCGGCGACTTCACGGGGTTCCCGGAGATCATGGACGGGCGCGTCAAGACCCTGCACCCGCGTCTCTACGCGGGGCTGCTGGCCGTCCGCTCCGATCCCGAGCACCTGCGCGAGGCCGCCGAGCAGGACGTCGAGTTCGTCGACCTCGTGTGCGTGAACCTGTATCCGTTCGAGCGGACGGCGGGGCGGCAGGATGCCACCGAGGCCGAGACCATCGAGGCCATCGACATCGGCGGCCCGACCATGCTGCGCGCGGCCGCCAAGAACTTCGCCTACACCGCGGTGGTCACCTCGCCCGAGTCCTACGATGCCGTGCTCGAGGAGCTGGAGGCCGAGGACGGCCGCCTCTCGCTGGCCACCCGACAGTCGCTCGCGGCGGCCGCCTTCCACCTCACCGCCCGCTACGAGTCGTCCATCGCCCGGTGGTTCGCCGAGGGACACGAGGACTTTCCGGCGACGATGGTCCGCGCCTATGAGAAGGTCATCGACCTGCCCTACGGGGAGAACCCCCACCAGCGGGCGGCCTACTACCAGCAGGTCGGCGCGCGGCGCCACGTGCTCTCCCACGTGCTCCAGCACCACGGCAAGGAGCTCTCCTTCAACAATGTCCTGGACCTCGACGCGGCGCGCGCGCTGGCCGGCGAGTTCAGCGAGTCCGCCTGCGTGATCGTCAAGCACAACAACCCGTGCGGGTGCGCGGTGGCGGCGAGCCCCGCGGAGGCCTACGGGCGCGCCTTTGCCACCGATCCGCTCAGCGCCTTCGGGGGCATCATCGCCCTCAACCGCCCTGTCGACCGAGCGACCGCCCATCGCCTGGCCGAGCAGTTCGTGGAGGTGCTGATCGCTCCCGGCTACGAGGACGGGGCGCTGGAGGTGCTCTGCCAGAAGCCCAACGTGCGCCTACTGGAGGACACCGAGCGCCGCTGGCGCTCGGGCCGCGAGCCCGCCGTGCGCGCCGTCGAGGGCGGCCTGCTGGTGCAGGATCGCGACATCGGCGTGGAAGGGCGCACGGAGATGGAGGTGGTCACCGCCCGCGAGCCCACCGACGAGGAATGGGCCCAGCTGCTGTTCGCCTGGCGGGTGTGCAAGCACGTGAAGTCCAACGCGATCGTGCTCGCGCGCGACGGCGCGACCGCGGGCATCGGCGCGGGACAGATGAGCCGGGTGGACGCGGTGCGCCTGGCCATCGACAAGTCGCGCCTGGAGTCCGTGCGCGGGGCAGCGCTGGCCTCCGACGCGTTCTTTCCCTTCTCCGACGGGCCGGAGATCGCCTTCGGGGCGGGCGTGACGGCGGTGATCCAGCCCGGAGGCTCCAAGCGCGACCCCGAGGTGGTGGAGGCCGCCGACCGCGCGGGCGTGACCATGGTCTTCACCAACCGCCGCCACTTCCGCCACTGACGCCGCGTCCGTCCGGGCGCTGGCGCAGACTGCGCCGCCCGATGCCCCAAGCCGCACCGTCTGCCTTCTGCGTCTCCCCCGCCCGCGTCGCCTCGGCCAGGAGCCTCTCCGCCCGCCCGCGAGCCTCGGCCTCCTCCTCCGCGTGACCGCGCTGCGCGGCTGGCAGGAGCAGGCGCTCGCGCGCCTGGCCGAGTGGGACGGCTCGCGGCCGTTCCTGATCTCCGCCGCCCCGGGCGCGGGCAAGACCCGTCCGGCGCTCGTCCTCGTCCGCCGGCTCCTGCGCGCCCGAGCGATCCGTCGGGTGGTCGTCGTGTGTCCCACCACGCCCCTGACGCGCCAGTGGGCGCTGGCCGCCGGTGCGCTGGGCCTGCAGCTGGCCCCCGACGCCGAGCGCCTACGCCCGCCGTCGGGCTTCGATGGCGTCTCGGTCACCTACGCGCGCGCGGCGGCGGCCGCGAAGCGCTGGACGACCGAATGCACGCCGGGGACCCTCGTGGTGGCCGACGAGGCCCACCACCTGGGCGAGGAGCTGGCTTGGGGCGAGGGCTTTGCCACCGCGTTTGCGTCCAGCGCGCGCTGGCTGCTGCTCTCGGGCACGCCCTTTCGCTCCGACCACAGCGCCATCCCCGGAGTGCGCTACGAGGACGGCGTCTGCGTGCCCGACGTGACCAACTCCTACGCCGACGCGGTGCGCGAGGGCGTGTGCCGCCCGGTCTCCTTTATCCCCTACGACGGCACGCTGGCGTGGCGCAGCGGCGACGACGTGGTCGAAAGCTCGTTCTCCGACCCGCTGGCCGGCCGCGAGGCGGGGCGACGCTATCGCACGTCAATCTCCGTCGAGCTGTCCGACGGCCTGCCGCGCATCCTGCAGGCCGCGCACGCACGGCTCGAGGAGCTACGCGTCGGGGGCCACCGCGACGCGGGGGGCCTGGTGGTGGCCGCCGACGCTCAGCACGCCCGCGCGATCGCCAAGACCTTGGGCGAGATCGCCGGCGAGGCGCCCACGGTCGTCCTGCACACCGACACGCGGGCCCACGACAAGCTCGCGGCCTTTCGCACCGGGCGCGAGCGCTGGATCGTCGCCGTCAACATGGTCAGCGAGGGTGTGGACATCCCCCGTCTGCGCGTGGGCGTCTACGCCACCGCCGCGCGCACCGCCCTGATCTTCCGCCAGATCGTCGGGCGCTTCGTGCGCACCCTGCCCGGCCGCCCGGCCGGCGAGCTCAGCCACCTCTTC
>DASZCY010000185.1:0-2238 GCA_035942615.1 Solirubrobacteraceae bacterium
GCTCGCGGTGGCGCGAGCGCCGCCGCCCCTCCCGGCGAGGGTGACCTGCTCGCCCACCGTCACCGAGACGGGCACCGACGCGCTGCGTGTGGCCCGCGCGGAGACCGCCTGCGATACCTCGCGACGCACCTCGGGCGCCGCGCACACCCGTGGCGGCTGCGCTGGCCCTCCCGGGTCGACTCCGTCGGAATCCCCTCCCTCACCGCCGCCTGAGTCCGCCAGCAGCAATCCGAGCCCGACGACCAGCGCGAGCGCCACCAGCGCCGCCGAGATCGGCGCGCGGCCCAGACGCCTGCTCAGGGCGACGGCTCGCCCGACAACGCGACGTGCAGGTCTCCGTGGCCGTTGGAGGAGACGACGTGCTCGTAGGTGGGCACGTCCTCGTCGGGCGGCGCGTTCAGGCGCCGCTCGATCTCCCCGAGCACCACGCCGAAGAGGAGGTGGCGCCAGGTGGCCTGGGCGAAGGCGCGCGGGTCACCCGACAGCGACGGCAGCTGGCCGCGCGCGGGATGGGCCCGCTCCACGAGGGGCAGCAGTGGCCAGGTGCCCAGGTGCTCGGCCATGCCGGCCACCGGACCACGCGACCATGAGGGCAGCGGCAGGCGCGGCGCGGCGTTGGCGTACAGCGCGCCGAACAGCGCTCCGTTGGCGAGGTGCAGCGCGAGGCCGATCGGCCGCCAGGCGCGTCCACGGGTGAGCGCCTTGCCCAGCAGTTCGTGGTCGGAATAGGGGACGCCGAAGAACCGGACGTCGAGTGGCTCCTGCGCGGCCCACACCGAGGCGGCGGCGATGCCGGCCAGCGCGCCCCGGACGGTACGCGCGGTGTCGAAGCTGGCCATGTGCGCACTGTAACGGCCGTCACACGCCTGGGTACATCGGGCATGGAACACGACAGCCTGCTCGACCGCACCGACAGGCGCGGGGTCAACCCACTCGTGTACTGGATCACGCGGGCGCTGTTCCAGCCCTTCTTCCACCTGTGGTTTCGCATGAGCCGCATCGGGCGCGAGCACGTCCCCGCCGACGGCCCGGTGATCCTCGCGGCCAATCACCGTTCCTTCATCGATCCCTTTCTCATCGCCACGATGGTGCGCCGGCCGGTGTTCTTCGTGGCCAAGAGGGAGCTGTTCGCCCACCGGCTGGTCGCCTGGTACCTCAACAACCTCGGCGCCTTTCCGGTCGATCGCGGCAAGGCCGACGCCGACGCCATGGGCACGGCCCGTTCGCTGCTCGAGCGCGGCGAGTGCGTGGTGATCTTCCCGGAGGGGACGCGCACCCGGCCCGGAGCCCTGGGCTCGCCGCGGCGCGGCGTCGGTCGCCTTGCGCTGGAGACCGGTGCCCCCGTCGTGCCGCTGGCCCTGATCGGCACCGAGGCGATCCGCCGCGGCTGGCGCATCCGCCCGCACAAGGTCCGTCTGCGCGCCGGACGCCCGCTGACCTTCCCCAGGGTGCAACAGCCCTCCGCGCAGCTGGCCGGCGCGGTCACCGAGCGCATCTGGCCGTGCGTGTCGTTGCTGTGGGAGTCGCTGGGGGGCATGCCGCCGCTGCGCCATGCGGCCGTGATCGGCGCCGGCTCCTGGGGCACCGCGGTGGGGGTGGCCCTCGCGCGGGCCGGCGTGCACGTGGAGCTCTGCTGTCGCACCCCCCGCCAGGCCGGCGAGCTGGCCGCCCGGGGCGAGAACCGCGGCTACCTGCCCGGCGTGGAGTTGCCGCGCCGCTTGCGCCCCCGCGCGTGCGCCGAGGTCGACCTGGCCGGGGCCGACCTGGTGGTGCTGGCCGTCCCCTCCGTCGAGCTGCCCGCCGCGGTGGCCGACCACGGCGGCGCGATCTCCGAACGCGCCGGCGTGCTCGTGCTGGCCAAGGGCCTGGTCGGCCCGCAAGGAACGCTGCCCAGCGTCTACGTCGCCGAGCGCACCCGCGCCCGCGCGGTGGGGTGCCTGGGCGGCCCCGGCCACGCCGCCGATGCGCTGGCCCACGGCGCCTCGCTGTTGGTGGCCAGCCTCGACCGGGGCTTCGGCCACCAGGTCCGCGATGCGCTGCGGCGCGCCGGACTGGACGTCGAGGTCAGCGACGACGTCCCCGGCGTCGAGCTGGCCGGCGCGGCCAAGAACGCCGCCGCGCTGGCTGCGGGCGCCACCGAGGCCCAGGGGATGAACGCCGCTGGCGCCGCCGCGGGGCACATCTTCGCCGAGGTGTGGCGCTTCGCCGCGCTGCAGGGCGCACGCCCCGAATCCATGC
>DASZCY010000186.1:0-5986 GCA_035942615.1 Solirubrobacteraceae bacterium
CCGGGCAGCGCCACCGTGCGCCCATCGACGAAGCCGTCGAGGGCCAGGATGGCGTCGAGGACTTCCTGGGGCACGGGTCCGTCGGTGGTGACCACCATGACCGCCTCCTCCCCGCCCTCGCCGTCGGGGTCGTGGCGGCCCACGGCGGCCGAGTTGATGTTCACCCCGTGCTCGCCGAAGACAGAGCCCACGCGACCGATCATGCCGGGCACGTCGCGGTAGCGAAACAGGCTGAGCTGGGGCTCGATCTGCAGGTTGAATCGCTGCCCCCAGGCCTCCAGCAGATGGGGGCGGTGGCGTTGGCCCAGGACCGTGCCGACCACGCGCACGGAGCGCTCCCCGGAGGTCAGCGTGACCCGCACCAGGTCGGTGAAGTCGCGGGCAGTGGTGTTGCGCGACTCGGAGACCTCGATGCCGCGCTCGGCGGCCACCGCGGGAGCGTTGACCTCGTTGAGCTCCTCCTCGGTCCGCCCGCTCAGGGCCCCGATCAGCACCGCGACGGTCAGGGGCCGGGCGTCGCGGTCGGCGATGCGTCCCAGCAGCTCGACATCGAGACGATCGGCCGAGGAGCCCTCCCCCAGCGCGAGGACGAGGCGACCCAGCTGCCGACACAGCGGGACGAAGGGGCCGAGCACCTCACGGTCCTCGCTGGAGACGGCGGCGATGTTGACCGCGGTGGTGACGATGCCACCGGTGAGCGCGGCCACGACCTGCTCGGCGGCCTGGTAGCCCGCCCGGTCGGTGGCCTCCGCGGTCGAGGCGCCCAGGTGCGGGGTGACGATCACGTTGTCGCGGCCGAAGAGAGGGTGCTCGGTGATCGGCTCGGAGCGGAAGACGTCGAGCGCCGCGCCGCCGACCTTGCCGGAGTCGAGCGCCGCCTCGAGGTCCTCGTCGACCCCCAGGGGTCCGCGCGCGACGTTGAGCACGCGCACGCCGTCCTTGCACTTGGCCAGGGCCTCGCCGTCCAGCCAGCCCTCGGTGTCCGGCCTGCTGGGCAGGTGCAGGGTGAGGAAGTCGGCCTGGGCGTAGACCTCGTCGGAGGTCTCGGCCTTCTCGACGCCCAGCTCGCGGTAGCGCTCCAGGCCCACGTAGGGGTCGAAGGCCACCACGCGCATGCCAAAGCCCATGGCCCGCTGGGCCACGAGCTGGCCGATGCGCCCAAAGCCCAGGATGCCCAGCGTCTTGTCCATCAGCTCGATGCCAGAGTACTTGGAGCGCTCCCAGCGGCCCGCCACCAGGGACGCGTGGGCCTGGGGCACGTTGCGAGCCAAGGCCAGCAGCAGCGCCAGCGTGTGCTCGGCCGCGGTGACCACGTTGGACTGGGGGGCGTTGGCCACCACGATCCCGCGCTTGGTGGCCGAGGGCACGTCGACGTTGTCCACACCCACGCCGGCGCGGCCGATGGCCTTGAGCCTGGCGGCCCGCGCGATGAGGTCGGGCGTGAGCCGGGTAGCCGAGCGGATGAGGATGCCCTCGAACTCGCCGATGCGCCGCTGGAGCTCGCCGTCGTCCCAGTCGACGCCCAGCTCCACGTCGAAGTGCTCGCGCAGCAGGGCGACGGCGGGCTCGCCGATTCTCTCCTTGACCAGGACGCGGGTCACGTCTGGCGCTCCACGACCCAGTCGATGCACGCGGTGAGCGCGCGGACGTCGTCGGGCTCGACCGCAGGGAACAGGCCGACGCGCAGCTGGTTGCGCCCCAGCTTGCGGTAGGGCTCCACGTCGACGATGCCGTTGGCGCGCAGGGTGGTGGCGAGCGCAGCGGCATCGACGGTGTCAGCGAAGTCGATCGTGCCGATCACCAGGGAGCGCTTGGCCGGATCGGCCACGAAGGGCGTGGCCCACGGCCGCTGCTGCGCCCACGCATAGAGGTGGTCTGACGACTCGGTGGTGCGCTTGACGCACCAGTCCAGGCCGCCGTGGCGCAGCATCCACTCGACTTGCTCGGCCAGCAGGACCAGGGTGGCCACCGCCGGGGTGTTGTAGGTCTGGTCCTTGCGGGCGTTGTCCAGCGCGATGGTCAGGCTGAGGAACTCGGGGATCCAGCGGTCGGTCGCCGCGCCCAGCTGCGCGATGCGCTCGAGGGCGGCCGGGCTGAGCAGCGCCAGCCACAGCCCGCCGTCGGCGGCGAAGGACTTCTGCGGCGCGAAGTAGTAGGCGTCGGCCTGGGTGATGTCGATGGGCAGGCCGCCCGCGCCCGAGGTGGCGTCGATCAGGACCAGGGCCTCGCCCTCGGGGCGTCGCACCGGGACCATCACCCCGGTGGAGGTCTCGTTGTGCGCCCAGGCGACCACGTCGGCTTCGGGGTCGTTGCGGGGCACGGGTGCGTCGCCGAGGTCGGCGGAGACGACGATCGGCTCCTCGAGGAAGGGCGCCGCCCGGGTGACGCCGGCGAACTTGCTCGAGAACTCGCCAAACGCCAGGTGCAGCGCCCGGCGGCGCACCAGGCCGGCGGCGGCGGCGTCCCAGAAGGCGGTGGTCCCGCCGTTGCCCAGCGCCACCTCGTAGCCGTCGGGCAGCGAGAACAGCTCGCGCAGGCCGCTGCGCACGCGTCCCACGACGGCCCGGACGGGCTGCTGGCGGTGGGAGGTGCCCACCAGCCCGGCGGCCTCGCCGGCCAGTACCGCCAGCTGCTCGGGGCGCACCTTGGAGGGCCCGGAGCCGAAGCGGCCGTCGACGGGCTTGAGGTTCTCGGGAATCTCGAGCATGGCATTGGTGGTCATGAGTCGGCTCCTCGCGGAGGGTCTGGCCGGCTAGTCGAGCTCGCCGGTGTCGATCCAGGCCATCATGGAGCGCAGCTGGCGCCCCGTGGTCTCCACCTGCGAGGAGGCCTGCTCGGCGCGCATGCGCTGGAAGTTCTCCTGGCCGGCGCGGTTCTCGGCGATCCACTCCCGCGCGAAGTCGCCGGACTGGATCTCCCCGAGGATGGAACGCATGCGCTCGCGGGTCTCCTCGGTGATGACGCGCCTGCCGCGGGTGTAGTCGCCGTACTCGGCGGTGTTGGAGATCGACCAGCGCATACCCGCCAGCCCCTTCTCGTACATGAGGTCCACGATCAGCTTGAGCTCGTGCAGGCACTCGAAGTAGGCCATCTGGGGGTCGTAACCGGCCTCCACGAGCGTCTCGAAGCCCGCCTGCACCAGCTCCGAAGCACCGCCGCACAGGACGGCCTGCTCGCCGAAGAGGTCGGTCTCGGTCTCGTCCTTGAAGGAGGTCTCGATCACCCCGCCGCGGGTGCAGCCGATGCCCTTGGCGTAGGCCAGCGCAAGGGCGTGGGCGTCGCCGGTGGCGTCCTGGTGGACGGCCAGTAGCCCGGGGACGCCGCTGCCCTCCTTGAACTGGCGGCGCACGAGGTGGCCGGGGCCCTTGGGAGCCACGAGCGCGATGTCGACGCCGGGCGGGGGCTGCACCTCGCCGTAGTGCACGGAGAAGCCGTGGCCGAAGAGCACCATCTTGCCGTCGGCGATGCCGTCGGCGATCTCGCCCTCCCACACCTGGCGGTGCAGCTCGTCGGGCACGAGCACCATGACCAGCTCGCCGCGGCTGGCCGCCTCAGCGATGGGCAGCACCTCGAGACCAGCCGTGCGCGCCTTGTCGGCCGAACTCGAGCCCTCCCGCAACCCGACCACGACGTCGACGCCGGAGTCCTTGAGGTTCTGGGCGTGGGCGTGGCCCTGGGAGCCGAAGCCGATGATCGCGACGGTCTTGCCGTCCAGCAGGGAGAGGTCCGCGTCGTCGTCGTAGAACATGAGGCGCGGGAGGCTAACCGAGGTGGGGGGCCGCGGAGTCCGCGCCGCGGCCATCAGCGCGTCGACCATCCCGCCCGCCGGGGAGCCGGGCGCTGGGTCGGGCGTACCTCCCACAGGATGCCCCTGACGTCGCCGCAGGTCGCCGGTTCCGGCGACCGCAGGCCAAACCCTTTTACGCGCCCGCGACGGCGACGTGCGTCTGTGCCGGCAGGCGCACGGAGCCGTCGGGGGCGACGTACTCGTCCAGGCGGGTGTCGATCGCGTCGCGCAGGTCGTCGCGCTGGGCGGGTGTGAGCGCGGTGACCTCGGTGCGCAGATGGGTGCTCAGGTCGAGCTGGACGTCCCACCAGGTGTCGAGATCCTCGTAGGTGAAGGTCAGGTCGAGCTGCTCGATCGTGGTCTCGAGGAAGCCCGCTTGGCTCAGGGCCTCCTCGAGCGCCGCCTGGTCGGCCAGGGCGAAGGGGCCGGGCGCGCTGGGATCGGGCGCCTCGCCGGTCAGGCGCGTCAGCTCTTCCCGAGGGACCCTCAGCCACGGGTTGTGGTCGGACCCCGTCCAGGTGGCCAGAGCGACACGGCCCCCCGGGCGCAGCACGCGGCGGGTCTCGCGCAGTGCAGCGAGCGGGTCGGCCAGCAGCATGTAGCCGAAGCGGCACAGGACGGCGTCGACGTCGGCGGTGGGCAGGTCGATCCACTCCGCGTCCATGACCTTGAACTCGACGCCGTCCTCGAGGCCCAGCTCTGCGGCCCTGGCCCGCGCGGCGTCGAGCATCTCTTCGGCGACGTCGGTGCAGATGAGCGTGCCGCCCGGGCGGATCAGCTCGGCGGCCATCAGGCCCGTGTCGGCGGGCCCGGCGGCCAGTTCGAGCACCCGCTGGGCGGGCTGGGGCTCGACCGCCTCGATCATCCACGCCGAGACGGGCGCCACGGCGGCTTGGAAGACCGCGCGGTTGGCCGCCCACCCACCGGCCGCACGCGCCCAGCGTTCGGCGCTCTCGCGGCGGAAGGCGACGGGGTCGAAGCTCAAGGAGCGAAGGGTACGCGGCGATGGCGGGTCTGCGCACATGGCACGGGAAAGGCGCCGGCGCGCTCAGGACGTCTCACCGACGCAGCTCACCGCCGCTGCGAGCCTCGGCCACCCCGGCGCACGAGGTTCCTTGCGGTGAGGAGCTCGAGCAGGCGCTCGAGCTCGTCTTCCAGGGGGAGGTCGACCGTGCGCAGCGTGAGCTGCGGATGGGTGGGGGGCTCATAGGGGGAGTCGACCCCGGTGAACCTGGCGATCTCACCGCGCCTGGCCCGAGCCCACAGTCCCTTGGGGTCGCGTCGCTCGCACTCGGCGGGCGGGGTGTCGACGAAGATCTCGAGGAAGTCAAGCCGTGCCCGCTCGTGGACGGCGCGTGCCCGCGCGCGGTCATCGGCGTACGGGCTGATGAGGCTGACGACGCAGATCATGCCCGTGTCGGCGATCAGGCGCGCGACCTCTGCCGTGCGTCGCACGTTCTCGGCACGCCCGGCGGCGTCGAAGCCGAGGTCCGCGTTGAGGCCATGGCGGAGGTTGTCGCCATCGAGGACGTAGGCCAGCCACCCGGCCTCGGCCAGCCGTTCCTCGAGGGCCATCGCGATGGTCGTCTTGCCGGCACCCGGCAGGCCGGTCAGCCACAGCGTCCCACCACGTTGGCCCAGGCGCTCCCGGCGGCGTTCGCGCGAGACGGCTCCGCGCTGCCACACCACGTTGCCTGCGGGCGGTGCCGACCCGCCGGCGTCGTACGCTTCGGACGTCTCGGGCCCCAGGAGCGGGGGGCCGGGTGCTCGCGGGCGATCCATCGGGGCAGGGTAGGACGCGGCAGCCCGGCCCATCGACGCGCAACCATCACAGGCAGGGGCGATGCTCCGTCGCGACCCGGTCGCCGCGCGGTCCGGACGTCAGGGATAGATCGCCCAGGCGCGCACGTCCCCGTCGGGGTCGAACAGGTACGCGCCGTCGCCCATTGCGCGGGCGTCGCGGGTTGCATTCTCGAACACGGGCACGGGCAGGCCCCAGAACAGGTTTCCCAGCGTGCTCGTCCCGCGCCCCACGTGGACGTCGACGCTCCCGCCGGCGGGAATTCTGGCCCAAGACGGAAAGGAGTACCGGCGCAGGGCCGAGTCGCGCACCGACCAGCCCGCGAGCGGAACGTCGGTCGTGGGGTCGAGGTTCGCGAGCCTGACCCACTCGCCGTTGACGTTGAGCTGGTCGACTCC
>DASZCY010000187.1:0-8248 GCA_035942615.1 Solirubrobacteraceae bacterium
CCGCTACGCCCTGCACGGCCCGGACATGGTCCGCGCCTGGGCGGCCGGGCGCGACGTCGACGGCGGCGGCGAGCTCGACGGCGGCGGGCGCTGGCAGGCCGAGCTGTGGCGGCGCCTGCGCGAGCGCATCGCCGTGCCCGACCTCGCCCAGCGCCTGGAGGGCGCCTGCGTGCACCTGCGCGAGGACCCCGGCCTGCTCGCCCTCCCGCCGCGGGTGGCGATCTTCGGCCTCACCCGGCTGGCGGCCGGCGAGCTCGAGGTGATGCGCGCGCTGTCGGCGGAGCGCGAGACCCATCTATTCCTGTTGCACCCCTCGCCCGCCCTGTGGCGTGAGGTCGTGCGGCAGATCGCAGGCCGCCCGCCGGTGGTGCGCCGCCGCGACGATCCCACGAGGAGCGCAGCGGCCAATCGCCTGCTGGCCTCCTGGGGTCGGGACGCGCGCGAGATGCAGCTCGTCCTGGGCGTGGCCGAGCACATCGACCACCACCACCCCGGCTGGTGGCGGGCCCGCGTGACCGCCGTGCTGATCCTGGTGGGGGACGAGGAGGCCGTCCGGGCGGCGGGCTTCCGGCCCGTGGCGCGGGCCTCCGGCCTGGGATGGCGGCTGTGGGAGAAAGGGTCGGGGTGCCGGCGATGACCTCGTCGCACACCGCGCGGCGGGGCTGCGCAGAGCACAACCTCCCGGCGCCCCTGACCTCCCTGGTCGGCCGGACACGGGAGCTCACGGGGGTCGGGGAGGCCCTACGGGCCAGCCGCCTGGTGACCCTGACCGGCCCGGGAGGAGTGGGCAAGACCCGCCTGGCGTTGGAGCTCGCGCGCCGTCAGACCGCCCGGCGGGCCGACGGCGTGTGGCTTGTGGATCTCGCTTCAGGTCCCGATAGGCCCGACGTCGCAGCGGAGACAGCTCGGATGCTGGACGTTCGCGGCCCGAGGGGGACGAGCCCCACGGATGCGCTGCGCCGCTATCTGACGAACCGCGACCCCCTGCTCGTCTTCGACAACTGCGAGCACGTGGTCGACGCATGCGCGGAGCTCGCGGTCGCCCTGCTCACCTCGTGCGGCCACGTTCGGATCATGGCCACCAGCCGCGAGTCGCTCGGCGTCAGCGGAGAGACGGTCTGGAGGTTGGACCCGCTCGGGAGAGAGGACGCCTATCGCCTGTTCGTCGAGCGAGCACGGCAGCGGCACCCCGGGTTCATGCCCAGCGAGGCGACGGACTCGACGATCGACACGTTGTGCGCGCGACTCGATCGCCTGCCGCTCGCGATCGAGCTTGCTGCTGCCCGGGTCAGCGCGATGTCCCCGGCCGAGGTTCTGACGGACCTGGAGACCCGTTTGGGCGCGCTCGGGGGAACGGGGCGCCTCGCGCCGGCCCACCACCGGACGGTGCGGGCAGTGGTCGAATGGAGCCACCAGCTGCTCGACCCCGGCGAGAAGCGGGCCTTCCGGAGCCTGGCGGTCTTCGTCGGCGGCTTCGACGCCGCGGCGGCGTCGTCGGTCGCACCGGGCCTCTCGGTCGATCTGCTGGCGCGGCTGGTCGACAAGTCGCTGGTCGCAGCCATGGAGAGCGCGGGGGGAAGGACGAGGTACCGCCTGCTGGAAACCGTGCGTGAGTACGCCCACGAGCTACTCGTGGACGCCGGCGAGCTGAAGGCGGCCCGGAAACGCCACTTCCGCCACTTCTCGGCGCTCGCCGACGTCGCGCGCGAGGAGTGGCTGGCCACCGGCCGGCACCGGTTCGTCAACGAGCTGGACGATGACTACGAGAACGTCCGCGCGGCCGTGGCGTGGGCGGCGGCCTGGGATCCATGCTCGGCGATGCGCGCACTTGCGGGAACGCGGGATCTCTTCTTCAGGTTCGGGCAGGCGGATGGGCTTCGCCTCGCCGAGCTCCTGCTCGAGCGCTGCCCGGCTCGCGACCGTCACCGGATCGAAGCGCAGATCTCAGCCGGCCAGCTCGCGGTCTCGATGGGAGACCGCGCGACGGCAAGACGCGCGCTCGCGGAGGCACGCGAGCTGAGCGCACAGCTCGGCGAGCCGGTGCTCGAGGCGTGGACTCGCTTCTTTCAAGGCTTGACCGAGACGTTCGCCGGAGCGATCGGACCCGGGCGCGAGCACCTTGAGGCCAGCCGAGCCCTTCACCGCGAGCTGGGCATCAGGATCGGCGAGGGGCGCTCGACGGCCGTGCTCGGCCTGAGTTTCCTGGTGGCGAAAGAGACCCTCGCCGCCAAGGAGCTCATCGAGGCCGCGCTGTCCATCTACGTCGTCGAGGAAGACCGATGGGGGCAGGGCTCATGCCACACCTTCCTCGGCATGATCGCCGAGTCGGGCGCCGGCGATCCGCACGGCGCGACGTCGCATTACCGCACGGCCGTCGACTTTCTGCGTCCGCTGCGAGACGCGACGGTGCTGCCAGCCGCGCTGATCGGCCAGGCGAGCGTGCTCGCGCGCCGACATCCAGCCG
This sequence comes from Solirubrobacteraceae bacterium, assembly GCA_035942615.1. Lineage (GTDB taxonomy): Bacteria > Actinomycetota > Thermoleophilia > Solirubrobacterales > Solirubrobacteraceae > Siliceabacter. The sequence continues at coordinate 2,465 of DASZCY010000187.1, forward strand.
ACGCCCTCAAGGTCGCCGCCGCCGCCTCGGCGATCCGAGTCCGGGTGGGGGGCGAGTTCGCGCCGTTCGTCCAGGCCCGTCTGGAGCGCCTCCGGGCCGAGGGCGACGCGGCGCTGGGCCCCGACGCCAAGCGTGCCTGGGCGGAGGGCGAACGGCTCGGAGTCGACGACGCGGTGGGGCTCGCGTTCGGTACGGCCGTGCCGCGTCCCGCTTCGCCCACGGGATTGAGTGCCCGGGAGCTGGAGGTGGCGAACCTGGTGGCCGCGGGCCTCTCGAACAAGGCGATCGCCTCCCGCCTCCACCTTTCCGTGCGAACCGTCGAAAGCCACGTGCGCCACGCCCTCGCCAAGGCCGGCCTCGACAACCGCACGCAGCTCGCGACTTGGGCGCGCGAGCGCATTCAGTAGCGAATCCGCAGTGGCGCTGATGACCGCGCGAGGGCGCCCCCATACGTTGCCGCTCAGCCCGCCGCGCCAGAGCGGGAACGCGAACATAGGAGCAACCATGGCGATCTGCCTCATCGTCGAGAACCCGGAGCAGACCCGGGCGCAGGGGGAGCAGGTTCTCGCGCACGTTCGCAGTACAGGCCCCGTTCCCGCCGAGGGAGCGCGTCTCATGCTGGCCGGTCCGGCCAACCCCGGCTGGCGGGTGATCAGCGTCTGGGATGCGCAGGAGGCGCTTGACCGGTTCTTCGCAGAGCGACTCGCCCCCGCCTACCAGGAGGCCGGCCTGTCCTTCCACAGCATGAAGCGGACGGTGTTCGAGATCGACATGCTGGCCGCGGGCGACCTCACGGGGATTCCTCAACCGGCCTGACCGCGTCACACCGTGGGGTGGCCGCACGCGCGGCGACCCCACGGTGCCGATGGTCGGCATCGCCTTGAGCCGAAAGCTGGCCTCGGCCAGGACCGTCCCGCAGCACCGCCGCCCTGGGGAACATTGCGGCGATGGACCAGACGCGCGAACGAGGTCTGGGACAGCGAGCGGAAGGCGCTGGTTGCAGCCGACTGAGAGGGCGCGCGCTCCTGCTTCGAGCAGGCCCGAGAGCCGGCCGAGACGGCGGAGGTGCTCGACGGCCTGGGCCAGGCCGCCCACTTGCAGGGGGAGCACCTCGAGACGATCGGGCTCAAGGAGCGCGCGTTCGCGGCCTACCGTCGCCGTGGCGAACAGGCAGAGGCCGCCGAGGCGGCGCGCTGGCTGGCCTTCCTCTAGCGGGCGCGCGTGCACCTCCAGGGCGGGCCTCGACGCGTTCACGGCACTCGACCTGCCGCTCGCGACCTTTGAGCAGCTCCGTGCCGCGCCAAACGCCGATGCAGCCGCGGGCCTGTTGCGTTCGCGGGCGTGAAGGCGGCCAGCTCCGGTCCGAAGGGCATCGGCGTGCTGACCAGGCGCGAGCGCGAGGTCCTCGAGCTGCTCGCCCTGGGGGGGCAGGCGGCTCCGCGACCGGCTGCTTGGATCATGCGCAGGGGTCGGCCTGCAGCGTCCCCTGCGCCTACGCCGGGCGCGTCTCGGGCACGATCACCCCGCGGCCGTGGATCCGGCCGCCCACGAAGTCGTCGATCGCGTCGTTGATCTGGTCGAGTCCGTACCGCTTGGCACGCAGCTTGACCTTGCCCTGGGCCGCGAGCTCCATCAGCTCCACGAGCTCGACGTAGTTGCCGACCAGGTTTCCGATCACCTCGATCTCGCTGAAGATCACCTCGATCGCCGGGATGTCCACGCGCCCGCCGTAGCCCACCACGTAGTAGCCACCGCCCTGGGCGAGCATGGCCGGTCCCTGCTCGGTCGTCCCGTGCTCGGCCACGAAGTCGATCACCGCGTCGACGCCGCGCCCGTCGCTCAGCTCCTTGACCCGCTCGACGACGTCCGCGTCGGCCTTGACCAGCTCGTCGGCTCCAACCTCGCCGGCAAGCTCGAGCGCCGCATCGGAGATGTCCACGGCGATGATGCGCGCGGCGCAGAGGGCGCGCAGCACCTGCACCCCCACGTGGCCCAGCCCGCCCACGCCGATCACCACGCAGCGTGACCCAGGCGGCAGCCTCGCGGCGGCCCTCTTGGCGGCCCGGTAGGCGGTGATGCCCGCGTCGGCAAACGGCGCGACATCGGTGGGATCGAGGCGGTGGTCGAGCTTGATGAGGGAGCGCTCGGAGGTACGCAGGAAGGTGGCGAAGCCGCCGTCGGCGTCCAGGCCGGGAAACTGGCTCCGCTCGCAGTACATGTCCTCGCCCCGGCGACAGCCCAGGCAGACCCCGCAGGTGATCTGCGGGTGCACGATCACCGGATCGCCCGGCGCGACGCTCGCCACGCCCTCGCCCACCTCCTCGACCCACCCTGCGTTCTCGTGGCCGAGCGTGTAGGGCAGCTTCGGGTCGAGGATGTCCTTCCAAATTCCCTCGATGATGTGCAGGTCGGTGCGACAGAGCCCTGCGCCGGCGACGCGCACGATCACGTCGCGCGCATCCTGAAGGTCCGGCTCGGGCACCTGCTCCAGGTGCAGGTGGTCCTCGTCGTAGCTGTGGAGCCGCGCGGCCTTCATCTCTTCCTCGCGATGGCCCGCTCATGTTGGCGCATGGGGGAGGAGGTGTCGAACGGACGACCCCGGGAGGAAGCCGGACGACCCAACCCCAAACCTCGCGCGGGCCGCGCCGGGGGCGTGACCGCGAGCGGAATCGGGCAATGGGATTGCGTGGTTCTCGACCGCCATGCCGCTGCTGAGCGGCGGCACCGCACGGGAGAGCGAATGCGGTTCCTGCGCTCCTTTCTCGCGGGCCCGGGGCGGGTCGGCGCCGTCCTGCCCACCTCGCGCCACACGGTACGCGCGACGCTCGACATGGCTCGCGTCGAGCAGGCACGGTGCGTCGTCGAGCTGGGCGCGGGAACGGGTCCCTATACGCGCGAGCTCCTCCCGCGGCTGGGCGCGGACGCGACCCTGCTGGCCTTCGAGGTCGATCCCGCGCTCGCCGGGGTCCTCGCCGACGAGCTGTCCGACCCGCGGCTGCAGGTGATCGCCGACTCCGCCGCGAACCTCGAGGCCCACCTCGACGGTCGGCGGCCCGAGGTCATCGTCTCCGCCCTGCCGTTCACGTCGCTACCCGGGGACCTGCGCCGGGAGATCCTCGCGGTCGCCCGCCGCGTCCTGGCCGACGACGGCGTGATGCTCGTGCTGCAGTACTCGCCGTTCCTGCGCAGCGACCTGCGCAGGGCGTTCGGCTCCGTGCGGATGCGCGTCTCGCCGCTGAACGTGCCGCCCGCGGTACTGTACGCCTGCAGTCCCGCCGAGACGGTCCCATGAGCCGGCGCACCTTCCGCGAGGCGCGGCGCTACCTGCTTGCCGCACTGGCCGTCGAGACGATCATCGCGCCCCTGCGCGCCCTGGAGGGCCGCCTGCTGCTTGGCGTGGGGCTGGCGTGCATGATCTTCTTCCGCGACCCCTCGCGCACCTCTGCCCAGGACCCCGACACGCTCTACGCGCCCGCTGACGGCGTCGTCGTGTCGGTCGACACGGCGCCCGACGACTGGCTCGGCGGGGAGGAGGCGCTGCGCGTCAGCACCTTTCTGGCCATCTATGACGTCCACGTCAATCGTAGCCCCGCCCCCGGGCGCATCGCCGCCGTCGAGCAGACGCCGGGCGGGTTCGCCCCGGCCTTCCTGGGGCGGGCGCGCGACAATCACCGCAAGCGGCTCGCGATCGACGACGGCCAGCGCAGGGTCGTCCTCGTCCAGTACGCCGGTATGCTCGCCCGGCGCATCTCGTCGTGGGCGTGGCTCGGGGATCGCGTGGAGACGGGACAGCGCATCGCGCTGATCCACCTCGGCTCCCGCGCCGACGTCCTCGTACGGGCCGGCGAGGCGGAAGCGCTCATCGATGTCGGTGATCGCGTGCGCGCCGGCGTCACCCCGATCGCGCGCTACGTGGGAGCCGAGGCATGAGAGCACAGGTCACCGCCGCCAACCTGATGACCAGCGGCAGCCTCGCTGCTGCCTTCGTCGCCCTCCTGCTGGCCTCCGAGGGCCACCTGATCGGGGGGCTGATCGCGGTGGCCGTCGCGGCGGTGCTCGACTCCATCGACGGCCCGCTGGCGCGCAGGACCTCGCCGGACGGCGGCTTCGGCGGCCAGCTGGACACCGTGGCCGACCACGCCGCGTTCGGCCTGGCGCCGGCGTTCATGCTCTACCAGGGCACGCTCGACGCGGTGCCCGTGGCCGGGTTCGGGGCGTGTCTGATCTTCGTGCTGGCCGGGGCGTGGCGGCTGGCCCGGTTTGCCTCGGACGAGGATGATCGGGGCTCCTTCGTCGGCCTGCCGCTTCCCCCCGCGGGGCTCGTGGTCGCCGCCGCGGGGGCCTTCACCTTGGCGCCGGGCCTCGCGCTCGTCCTCGCCCTCGTCATCTCGGTGACGATGATCAGCGTCGTGCCGTTCCCGACCTTCCTCGGGATCCGGAAGCTCGTGCGCCCCAGGCGCGGGCGTCTCTCACCCGTCCCGCCGCGTGGCGATCACCGCCTCCACCGAGGTCCCACCGGCCAGCGCGCGCGTCCCCGCCGCGACGACGGCCACCGACAGCCCGAGGGCCGCGAGGATGAGCGGGTCGGGGCTCCAGCCCTCGCCCGCGAGTAACGGCGCCAGCACCACCGCCACCACGACCTGGACCACCAGCACCACCGGGAAGACCCGAATGACCGACCGGCTCTGTAGCGCGGTCATCTCGCTCACCAGTCCGACGGCGGCCGCCGCTGCGGTGGCGGCCAGCCACACCAGGGAGAAGCCCCACGCGCCCGAGGACAGCCCGTCGGCGACGAACTTGGTCCCGAACCCCGTCCAGGCGTAGGCCAGCCCCGCGCTGACCGCCACCAGCCCGCCGACCTGGCGGCGCACGCGCAGGACGAACGGGCTCAGCGCCACGACCGCCAGGGCCGTCATCCCGATGGCGAGGGCCAGCGGCTCGCCCTGGGCATCGCTCTGGCCGGGCGAAGCCGCCACAAGTCCCCCGACGCCGATCGCGATGGCCAGGCCTGCCAGGATCTCCCCGGCCCGCGCCGTCTGGTCGAACCAGCGGCAGCCGATGAACAGCAGGGCGATGACGCTCATCGCGAGCGCCGGCTGCACGACGGTGATCGGCGCGAGCAGCAGCGCGACGGCCTGCATGACCCACCCGCCGACCACGCAGACGGTCCCAAGGACCCAACGCCGCCGCGTGGCGAGATGGCGCAGCAGCGCCAGCCTCAGCGAGTCGCTCTCCGGAGCCTGGCGCGCCTCGGCGGCCTGGAGGCTGACCCCAACGCTGTACAGGAGGGCCGCCGCCAAGGCGGCCAGGACCCCGAAGGCGAGCGTCATGAGCAGACCCTGCGCACGGGGACGCGTGGGCCGGTGCACCGCCGGTGTGCGCGTGCGCTGAGCGCGGGCCTGGAGGGGGGCGAAGCGGCGACCCGCTGGGCGGATTCGCCCGCCTTACTACCACCGCTCATGTCCGCTCGGGGTCGACGACGGTCAGCTCCACGCGCTTCTCGACGAAGCACAGCAGGCCGCGAACGGCCTCGGCGTCGTGGAAGGGCTCGGGATACGTCCACGAGATGTCCTTCTCGTGACGGTCGTCGACGTCGAGCGACCAGTGGTGGGCGATGCCCTTGTAGGGACAGCGCGTGGTGGTGTCGCTGGGCTCGAGCAGATCGGTGTGCACATCATCGCGGGGGAGCTACCACCGTACGGGGCAGGCCGGTTTCGATGGGCATGCGCGGCCGCGTGGTGTCGGCCACAAGCGTGTCGCCGACGCGCACGCGCACCCGCCGTG
>DASZCY010000188.1:0-4154 GCA_035942615.1 Solirubrobacteraceae bacterium
GCCAGACGGCCGCGGCGTCGCGCGCGATTCGCTCGTATTCGTCGATCCGGTCCCGCGGCACTGCGATCACGAAGCCGTCGACGTAGGGCGCGGCGGCCTCGCCACGCTGGCCGTTTGTGGTCCGGCTGGTCTCGGTGGCCATGTCGGCCTCCTTGCGTAGTGGTTGTCCTGTGCTGAGACTCCGCGCGGGGTTGGGATTCATCGCTCCGCTCATCCGAGCGAGCGCAGGCCGGTCGGACGGCGATCCGCCCGGCGACCTCATCGGGTGCGCAGGGCCTGAGTGTCCAGGCTCGCTACCACCCAAGCCCACTCGTTGTCTCAGGAGCGACTGCTCAGTACGCCCCGCGGCGCGAGAGCACCGCGGGGACCGTCTTGAGCAGGATGACCAGGTCCAGGAATATCGACCAGCGCTCGAGGTAGAGGAAGTCCAGGCGCACGAGGTCGTCGAAATCAAGCTCCGAGCGGCCCGACACCTGCCACAGGCCGGTCATGCCGGGCAGCACCAGGTAGCGCTTCTTGTGCCACTCCTCCAGGCGCTCGAAGTCGCGCAGAGGAAGCGGGCGAGGACCGACGAGGGACATCTCACCCCTGAGCACGTTGACCAGCTGGGGCAGTTCATCCAGCGAGTACCGCCGCAGGAAGCGGCCCACGCGGGTCAGGCGCGGGTCGTGACGGACCTTGAACAGGGGGCCGGAGGCCTCGTTGAGCGACTCGATGTCAGCCTGGCGCTGGTCGGCGTCGCGGTACATGGTGCGGAACTTGAAGCACTCAAAGGCCGCCCCGCCGATGCCCGGCCGCGCACAGCGGTAGACCGCCGGACCGCGCGAGCTCAGGCGCACGGCGGCGGCGATCCCGGCCAGGAGGGGGCTCAGCACGACCAGCAGGCCGGTGGCCACCACGACGTCGAAGGTGCGCTTGAGCACGAAGTCCAGGCCTTCGAAGACCGGCGGCTTGAGCTCGAACAGCGGCAGCGCCTCGCCGGGCACGAACGTCGCGCGCTGGACCAGCAGCTCCATGGTGGAGGGGGCGATGCGCACCCGCACACCGCGGCCGTGACAGGCCTCGACCAGCTCGACCGCGCGCTCCTGGGGGAAGTCGGGGTCGGCGATGATGACCTCGTCGATGCGGTGATCGTCGACGATGCGCTGGAGGTCCTCCAAGCGCCCGAGGGAGACCAGCCCGTTGTCGGGGCGGGGCGTCAGCGAGAGGAAGCCGACCACGTTGACCGGCGCGTGCGCAGCCTCGGCCAGCGCGTGGCCGACGGCCTCGATGTGCCCGCCGCTGCCCACCAGAACCGCACGGCGGCGATAGCCGGCGGCGCGCAGGATCACGCCGGTCGCCCGCTCGTAGCCGAAGCGCAGCGTCGAGACGGTCACCACGGCGAAGAACAGCGAGCCGTAGAAGATGTAGTAGCTGGAGAATTCCTCGCCGTTGGCCAGCGCGTACACCAGCGCGACGACCATCACCTGGAACAGGGACGACACGATCTTGGTCAGCCCCGGGCGCGTCGTGCGCTCGCCGTACAGGCCCGAGCGGGCGAACAGCAGCACGGTGACCAGATAGGCAAAGGCGTGGATGTCCTGCGCACCCTGGAGCTGCACCGCGAGGCTCCAGTCGCCCGGGGAGAGGATGGCCGCCTTGAGGCTGAGCGCCAGCAGGATGGCCGACAGGACGCCGACATAGTCCAGCGCCAGCAGGATCGCCACGCGCCCGACCCGGCGCAGGGTGTCGGCGCGGAGCACAAAGGACAGCGGCCGCGGGCGCTTGGCGCGCACGTCGCGACCGGGCAGGGGGAAGGGGACGAGCCCGTGCACGGGCTGCTCGCCCGCGCCGTGCTCGGTCGCCTCGGTGGTCTTGCCTTCTGCGATGGCCATCTCGGTGGGTACTAACGGACGAACGGGGCGGTTGTCGCGGCGTTCAGCGCTGACCGGCGCCGACCAGCGCGTCGACCCCCGCCTGTTCGATGGTGCGCTCCAGCCCCTCGCGCAGGCCGATCTCCGGCTGCCAGCCCAGCAGGTCGCGCGCCAGCGCGATGTCGGGCTGGCGCACCTGGGGATCGTCGGTGGGCAGGGCCTCGAAGAGGATCTCCGAGCGCGAGCCGGTGACGTCGATCACCGTCTCGGCCAGCTCCAGCAGGGTGAACTCCTTGGGGTTGCCGATGTTCACGGGTTGGTGGTAGCCCGACTCGGCCAGGGCGATCATCCCCCGGATCAGGTCGTCGACGTAGCAGAACGAGCGCGTCTGGCTGCCGTCGCCGAAAACCGTGATCGGGCGGTCCTGCAGGGCCTGGCGCAGGAAGGTGGGGATGGCCCGGCCGTCATGGGCGCGCATCCGCGCCCCGTAGGTATTGGTGGCGGCCAGCCCGGTACCCGCCCAGAAGTTCTCGAGGCCGGGGACTGAGAAGTCGTAGACCAGGTCGGTGGCCGGTACCTCGTCGATCGCTTTGATCGGGACCCACACCAGGTCGCCCGTGCGGCGTGCTTGAAGCTGCTGACGAACGCCGGCATCCCACTCGAGCGGAGCCCACGGGACCACGCGGCACAGCGTGAGCCGCCAGAACGGTCGCTCATTGCCCCTCGGGCAGGTGGACACGTAGCGACCGACGGAGGGAACCAGTCCGAAGCGGGCGAATGCGACGATGAGATCGTCCTTGAGCTGGCCGTGCACGGTGCTGAACTCGTGGCGCTCACCGACCTTCTCGCCCGACTGGACGCCGTCGCCTTCCCGGTAGCCCTCGAGGAACCACTTCAGACGGCTGAGCGGAAGCCCGAGGATCCAGCCGGGAATCCGCTTGCTCCCGCCCTCGAAGCCGAGATACTCCAGCAACCGCAGGAGCAACTTCGAGTGGACGACGATCGACCCGGCGCGCGCGTCATTCGGCCGGCCCTCGGTCACGTGGAGGCCCAACTCGCGTTGGATGATGTCCGCTGCCCGGCCGAGGACCTCGAGACCGCCGCTGATGCTGATGAACGCGCTCTTGCCCTTCTCGTGCCAGCAGCCCTCGGCGACCCAGAGCCCGAGGAGCCAGAGGAGGTCGTCGGTCACCTCGATCTTGGCGGGCAGCGGGACACTGCCGGCCGCCACGCGCCGGCGCACCCGCGCCCCGGGCGGCACCTCCTCGATCACCCGGCGCAGCACCGGCAGCGGCAGACGGTCGTGGTCACGCATGCGGATGAGCTTGGTCCAGGAGCCCTTGCGCCAGTTCGGCCCCGCGTTGCGGCGCTGGCTGACCAGCAGCCCGAAGAGGTCATCGCGCTGGGCCCAGGCCAGCACTCCAAGCCCCGGCGCCTCGACTGTCAGATCCCACGGGTCCTGGTCGGCGTGGCGCCAGACATCGAGCATGTCGACCTCGGTCCGGTCCCGCTCGGGCACGTCGATGCGCCCGGCGATGGCCACGCGATCGCCCACCTCGAGCTCCTCGACCGGCTTGGGCATCGGCTCGCCCTCGGGCCCCTCGACGAAGATCGAGTGATGGCCCGTCACCCGCACCGAGCGGCCGTACCGCGTCCGAACCTCGTAGCAGCGCTCGTTCGTCGGGTGGGCGACGAGCGAGGCCGCCGGTGCGACGGTGTAGCGGCCGTCCTCGGCGAAGGCCGGGACGCTGTAGCCGTCGAGCGGATACTCCATCGCCGGAGAGAAACCGGCGTTGAGAAGGGCCGTGCCGGGCGGCGCGGCCTTGTCGATCATCCCGGCGGCCACCGCCCGCGTCGCCAGGCGCGCGGCCAGGTCCTGCACGGGCTCACGGCGCAGCTCACGTCCGTCGTCGTAGAGCACCTGCTCGTCGGCCAGGACGGAGTTGAAGATGCGCATGATCGCCGTGTCCACGCCCTGCTGGCGGTGGTAGGCCATGGTCAGCGCCTCGGCGTAGCGCTTGGCCTCGTCGTAGACGCCGCGGGGACCGATCGGGTTGACGTTGCCCCAGTAGGTCTCCGGCTGCGGGTGGACCTCCGGGTCCCCGTAGACCTCCGACGTGGAGGCGATCAGGAAGCGCGCACGGTGCTTCTTGGCCAGCCCGAGCGTGTTGTGCGTGCCGTAGGAGCCGACCTTCAGGATCTGGATGGGGATGCGGTCGAAGTCGACGGGCGACGCCGGGCTGGCGAAGTGCAGGACGGCATGGACCGGGCCGGGCACGTGCACGAAGTTGCTCACATCGG
>DASZCY010000189.1:0-1564 GCA_035942615.1 Solirubrobacteraceae bacterium
ACCGCGGGCAGCGCGCCGCCCGCGGCCAGAGCAGCGACCACGCGCCCGCGCACCCAGCGGTCGGTGTCCTCGAAACGGGCCCGCGGCCGGCCAGCTCGGACGGGCCGTCCCGCCGCCGAGCCCGCGGAGGCACACCAGGCCCGCACGGGGCATGCGCCGCAGCGGGGCCGAGCGACCGTGCACACCGTCGCGCCGAGGTCCATGGTGGCGTGGTTGAAGGCGGCCGCGCGGCCCGGCGGGGGCCCGAGCACCCCCGGACCGCCGGCCCGTCCCAGCACGCGGCGCACGTTGGTGTCCAGTGCGACCTCGTGGCGCCCGAAGGCGAAGGCACCCACCGCCGCCGCGGTGTAGGCGCCCACGCCCGGCAGCGCGGTGAGGTCGTCGGGCCAGCCCTCGCGTGCGACCATCGCGCAGGCCTCGCGCAGGCGCAGCGCCCGGCGATTGAGGCCCAGGCCCACCCAGGCGCGCAGGATGTCGGCGAGCGGTGCGGCGGCGAGGTCCGCCCCGGTGGGCCAGCGCGCGAGCCAGGCCTCGTAGCGGGGAACCACCCGCGCCACCTGGGTCTGCTGGAGCATGACCTCGGAGACCAGCACGGCATAGGGATCGGTGGTGGCCCGCCAGGGCAGGTCCCGCCCGCAGCGGTCATACCAGGCCAGCAGCGCCGCGGTGGCGCCCGGGCTCACCCGGCGTCCGCGTCGGCGTCGACTGCCACGCCGACGTCCGGGGTGCGCTCGCCGGCGTGGGCGCTGGCGGCGTCCAGCTCGCGCTTGAGGTCGCGCACCTCGTCGCGCAGGCGCGCGGCGTACTCGAAGCGCAGTTCGTCGGCGGCGGCGAGCATCTCCTCCTCGAGTTCGACGATCGCCTTCTGCATCTGCTCCAGGCTCATGGTCTCGGCCTGCACCGAGCGCCGGCGGCGCTTGCCCGGCGTCTTGGACTCCGACTGCAGGAACTCGGCGATGTCGGAAATGCCCTTGACGATGGAGGCCGGCGTGATGGCGTGCTCCTCGTTGTAGGCCACCTGGATGGCCCGGCGGCGGTCGGTCTCGTCCAGCGCCGCGCGCATGGCCGCGGTCTGCTTGTCGGCATACATGAGCACGGTGCCCTCGACGTTGCGCGCCGCACGCCCGATGGTCTGGATGAGCGAGGTCTCCCCGCGCAGAAAGCCCTCCTTGTCGGCGTCGAGGATGGCCACCAGGGAGACCTCGGGCAGGTCGAGGCCCTCGCGCAGCAGGTTGACGCCGACCAGGACGTCGTACTCGCCCAGGCGCAGGTCGCGAATGACCTGGATGCGCTCCAGCGTGTCGATCTCCGAGTGCAGGTAGCGCACGCGAAAGCCCATCTCCAGCAGGTAGTCGGTGAGATCCTCGCTCATCTTCTTGGTGAGCGTGGTGACCAGCGTGCGCTCCTCGCGGTCCATCCGCCTGCGGATTTCGTTCATCAGATCGTCGATCTGGTTGCGCGTCTCACGCACCTCGACGGCGGGGTCGACGATCCCCGTGGGGCGCACGATCTGCTCGACCACGCGGCCGCTGCGCGTGCGCTCGAACCCGCCCGGCGTGGCCGA
>DASZCY010000190.1:0-5003 GCA_035942615.1 Solirubrobacteraceae bacterium
GGCCAGGCCGGCTCGGGCTCGGTCCAGGCAGCGGCCGGCGGCGGCGCAGCTGCCGGCGGGGCGACGGCCGGCGGGGGGGCGACGGCCGGCGGGGGCGGCTCGGCGTGCCATTCGGGCTCCTCGGCCCAGACCTGCTGCTCCTCGGCCGGCTCGGCCGCGCGGCGCGAACGACGCGAACGCTCGGGCTCCTCGGAGGCCTCGGAGCGGCGCAGGCGTCCCAACAGGGAACGTCGCCCTCCGGTCCCGGCGCGACGCACGGCCACGTCGTCGGCGCCCTCGCGGATCCAGCCCTCGTTGGTGGCCCGCGCGGTGCACAGCTCGCAGACCAGGCGCCGCGCGCCACCCGTGATGAACGGATCGGCCCGCTCGCCGCGCAGGAGGGTCCGCCCGCACACGTCGCACGAGAGGACGGCGTGGCTGGTGGTGATCGCCTTGCGGGACACGGCCGACGAGGGTAGCGCGAGGCGGGTGGCGCGACCTGCCTCGCAACCCGCCGCCCGCGGGCCGCTGGCCTACGCCGCCGCGGGCGGATGGTCCAGCTTCGCGCGCTCGGCCTCCACCACCCGTGCCGCCAGCTGGGCGGGCACCTCCTCGTAGCGCACGAACTCCATGGTGTAGTCGCCCTGGCCGCCGGTCAGCGCCCGCAGGTCGGGCGCGTAGGTGAGCATCTCGGCCATCGGGACCTCGGCGCGCACCTCGGTCATGGCACCGACGGGCTCCATGCCCTGTGGGCGCCCCCGCCGGCCGTTGAGATCGCCGATCACGTCGCCCACACTGTCCTCGGGGACCGAGAGGGTGACGAGCATGATGGGCTCCAGCAGGACGGCCCCGGCGTCGGCGAGCGCCTCCCTCATGGCGATCGCACCCGCGAGCTTGAAGGCCATCTCCGAGGAATCGACGGTGTGGTAGCTGCCGTCCACCACGCGCACGCGCACGCCCTTGACCGGCGCGCCGGCCACCGGGCCGGCGCGCATGGCATCGAGCACGCCCTTCTCCACGGCGGGAATGAACCCGCCGGGGATCACCCCGCCCTTGATCTGGTCGACGAACTCGAAGTCGGCCCCCTCCAGCGGTTCGATCTCGATGTGGCAGTCTCCGAACTGGCCGCGCCCGCCGCTTTGCTTCTTGTGGCGCCCGTGGCCCCTGGCGGGACGGCGGATCGTCTCCTGGTAGGGGATCCGCGGCGGGTTGAGGCGCACCTCGCAGCCGAAGCGCTCGCGCAGGCGGTCGACGACCACCTCGACGTGCATCTGCGACAGCCCGGCCATGATCTCCTCACCAGTCTGTGGATCGCGGTGCAGGTCGATGGTCGGGTCCTCCTCCTGCAGGCGGCGCAGCGCGGTGAAGACCTTGTCCTCGTCGCCCATCGGCTCCATGGCGAAGGCCATCACCGGAGCGGGCATCCGCACCCGGGGCATCTGCACCGGCTTGTCGCGCTCCGCGAGCCAGTCCCCGGCACGGGTCTCCTTGAGCTTGGCCACCGCGCCGATGTCACCGGGGCCGAAGGCCGCGGCCTGCTCGGTCTCCTTGCCCGTGAAGCTCATGAGCTGGCCGATGCGCTCCTTGGCGTGGGTGCGGGTGTTCATCACCGTCGTGTCGGCGTCCATGACGCCCTGGAAGACGCGGAAGAGGTTGACCCGGCCGGTATAGGGATCAGCCTTGGTCTTGAAGACGTAGGCATACAGCGGGGCACCGTCGTCGGGGTGCAGGGTGACGTCGCCCACCTCGAGGCCTCCGTGCTTCACCGGCGAGGGGAGGTCCTCGACGATGGCGTCCAGCAGCCGGTTGACCGCGAGCTCGCGGGTGGCCACGCCGCAGGTGACCGGGAAGATGTCGCCGTGGTTGGTCCCCTCCTTCAGGGCGCTGACGATCTCCTCGTGGGAGATCTCCTCACCTTCGAGGTAACGCTCCATGAGCGTGTCGGAGACCTCGCAGACCTCGTCCATGAGCTGCTCGCGGTAGCGCTGGGCGTCGGCGGCCAGCGCCTCGGGGATCGGGATCTCGGTGCTCCCCCCGTCGGCGTACTCGTAGGCGCGCATGTCCACCAGGTCGACGACGCCGCGCACCTCATGCTCGATGCCGATGGGTATCTCCGTGGCCACGACGTGGGGCCCGAAGGCCTCCTTGAGGGAGCCCAGCACGCGGAAGAAGTCGGCCCGCTCGCGGTCGAGCATGTTCACGAAGACCAGGCGCGCGAGGTCGAGCTCCTCGGCCCGCCGCCACAGCCGCTGGGTGTTGACCTCCACCCCCATCACGCCGTTGACCACGAAGACGGCGGACTCGCAGATGCGCAGGGCGCTCAGGGCGTCGGCCACGAAGCTCGGCTCGCCTGGCGTGTCCAGCAGGTTGATCCGCCGCTCCTGCCATTCAAAGGAGCTCAGCGCGGCGGAGATCGACATGCCGCGCGCCTGCTCATCGGGATCGACATCCGACAGCGACGTTCGGTCGGCCACCGACCCGAGGCGGTTCGTCGCCCCGGCCTGGTGCAGCAGGGCGTCGAACAGCGAGGTCTTGCCACTGCCGCGGTGGCCGACGAGCGCGACGTTGCGGATGCGGTCCGCGCGCCTGTACGTGCTCAAGCTCTCCTCCTGGTCTGACGGTGCGCCCGACCCTGACGCACCGCTGTCGCGCCGTCAAGGTGCGTCGGACCGTCAGAAGGGGCGGGACCTCCGCCCGTCCACCTCGGCTCAGGCGAGTGCGAGCAGCGCGTCCAGCTCGGCCTCCAGGTCGCCGGCCAGCTCGTCGGCGTCGGGCAGCGCCTCACGGTCGGCATACAGACCGAAGCATGCCTTGCCCTGCACGGTGGTCATGCCTATGGACAATGAGTGGTTGGCGGCCAAAGGCACGACGGGGTAGGCCTCCACCAGCTCACAGCCGTCGAGGTACAGGGGCACGGGCGGGCCCGGGATGTTCGAGACCACGAGGTTGAACATGCGTGGGCTGGCGAAGGCGTGGGCCGCCGCTCGACGCAGGGGACGGGGCAGCAGCCCGAGCGCGTCGACCGCCGCGTCGGTACCCGCTGCCTCGCCCGTGCCCTTGCGCCGCGCCGTCTCGGCGTGGACGGCCGCCAGGCGGCCCAGCGGCTCGGGTTCGTGGCAGGGCAGGGCCACGAACAGAAACGAGATGCGGTTGCCATACCCACCGGCGCCGTCCTCGCCGCGCACGTTGACCGGAACCATGGTCTTCAGCGTTGCCGGCTCCTCCCCACGACGCTCGGCGAAGCGCCGCAGGGCGCCGGCGCAGGCGGCCAGCACGACGTCGTTGACCGTGGTGGCGTGCGCGCGCTTGACCGCGCGCAGGTCCTCCAGCGGGCGACTGGTGGAGGCGAGGTGGCGCCGCGGCGAGCCCGAGCGGTTCAGGGCGCTGGGTCCGGCGGGCGGCAGCAGCGCCCGGGCCAGCGAGCGCGTCCGTTGCAGGGCGGCCCGCGGCAGCCTGAGCGCCCGGCGTGGTGAGCGGGCCAGGCGCGCGGCAGTGCGCGCCACCTCGAGGGCGCCCCGCGTGGTGTCGCCGGCCGCCAGGGCCGCGAGGCTGACCGGCCCGGGCGGGGGCGGCGCCTCCCAGGCGGTCGTGCGCGGACCCTCGGCCTGGGTTCCGGGCGCGTCGTCGAGCAGCATGGAAACCAGCTCCACGGCGGCCACACCGTCGACCATGCAGTGATGGGCCTTGCCCACCAGGCCGATCGTGCCGTCGGCCAGGCCGTCGGCGATCCACATCTCCCACAGCGGGGCGTCGCGGTCCAGCGGCACGGACATCACCGCGTCGACCACGTCGCTCAGCTCGGCGGCGGTGGCGTGCAGGATATGGCGCGTGGGATCGAAGTCGGGGTCGTCGACCCACAACGGATCGGCCAGCTCGAGCGGGTCGCCGGCCAGGCGCTGGCGGTACCGCGGCGCGCGGTCCAGCCGCCCGGCAATGTGGTCGCTCAGCGAGGCAAAGTCGCTCGCCCGTCCGTCGGCCGGGCGTGCCAGCGTGGCGGTCCAGCCCACGTGCATGTGCGCGTGGGGCCCTTCCACCTCGAGGAAGGATGCGTCGAGCGCCGACAGACGTGCGGGCATGGAGGCTCCCCTCCGGTAGAGGCCGACCGAGAGCAGCAGCGGCCCTCGTGAGGCACGAGGTACCCGCGATCGACCGCGCGCTGAACGTCGAGCGCGATCTTTTCCCCGGATTCAGTCGCGCTGGGGCGACAGGCGGGAGCGCAGGCGCAGCACCGCCTTGGTGTGCAGTTGCGAGACGCGCGACTCGGTCACCCCGAGGACCTCGCCGATCTCGCGCAGGGGGAGGTTCTCGTAGTAGTAGAGGGCGACCACGAGCTTCTCGCGCTCGGGCAGGCGCGCGATGGCGTCGGCCACCATGTCCTTCTGCTCGGTCTCGTCCATGACCCCCGAGGGGTCGGGCGCGTCGGCGTCGTGCAGCGTGTCCAGCAACGAGACCTGGTCGCCACTGGAGTCCGACACCGTCCACAGCTCGTCCAGCGCGGAGACGGTGGAGTTGGAGATCTGCAGCAGCGAGGTCTGGAACTCCTCCACGTCGATGTTCAGTTCGGCGGCCATCTCCTCGTCGGTCGGCGCACGGTGCAGGCGGCTCTCCAGCTTGGCGTTGGCGCGCTCGAAGTCGCGCGCGCGGGCGCGCACCGAGCGCGGGACCCAGTCCAGGGAACGCAGCTCGTCGATGATCGCGCCCGTGATGCGGGTGATCGCGTAGGTCTCGAACTTGATCTCGCGCTCCAGCTCGAAGCGCTCGATCGCGTTCATCAACCCCACGAGGCCGTAGGAGATGAGGTCGGCCTCCTCCACGTGGGCGGGCAGGCCCGAGGCCATGCGCCCGGAGACGTACTTGACCACCGGCGAGTAGGCGACCACGAGCTGCTCGCGCGCGCGCTCGTCGCCCAGTCGCTTGTAGCGACGCCAGAGCTCCTTGAGCTCGATCGCTTTGACGTTGGTTCTCAGCGCGTTGCCTCTCACCCGACGCTCGCCCTCATGCCCGTGGATGACTCTGTGTGTAGG
>DASZCY010000191.1:0-5186 GCA_035942615.1 Solirubrobacteraceae bacterium
CTCCAGGTCGAGCGCGAGCGCGCCGCGCAGGCCCTGCGTGATGCCCAGCAGGCGCTGCAGGCCGAGCGCGAGCGCGCCGCGCAGGCGCTGGGTGATGCCGGGCAGGCGCTGCAAGCCGAGCGCGAGCGCGCCGCTGCGGTGATCGCGCAGTCCGAGGCCGAGCAGCGCCGCCGTCTCGACACGGCCCGCCGCGAGGGCGAGCAGGCGCTCGAGCAGGCCGCCACCGAGTCCATGCAGCGGCTCGAGGAGGCGGTGGCCGCCCAGCGAGCCCAGACGTTGGCCGCCCGTCACGAGGCCCGAGCGCTGCGCGCCCAGCTCGAGGCACTCCGGCGCGAGCGCCCCGAGCCGCCACCACCTCCCGCACCCGGGGGGGAGGAGCTCCCGCTGCGTTGGGCCGAGGAACGTCCGCTGGCGCTGGCCAGCCGGCGCATCGAGCTGCCCGAGCCCCCGACCGGCCAACACGCCCTCCCCGCCACCGAGGAGCGCCCCACGGATCCGCTCGGTCTCGACGCCCAGTCCACGCAGACCGTGCGGGTGCTCAGCCCCCGCCCGCGGCGCCCGCGGCGCGAGCTGGCCGAGGAGGCCGCCGAGGCCAACGACGCGCTCACCCCGCCTGAGGTGGCGCAGATCGGCGCCAGGCACATCGAGCCGGGCACCGGTGCCAGGCGTCCGCGTGACCTGGGCCTGGCCCCCCAGTCGCACGCGGCCCGGGCGGTCGCCCTCACCGCGCTGGCCGTGTTCGCCATCGCGCTGGCGATCATCGTGCTGGGCCTGGGCCCCCTCTAGGAGGACCTTCTTCCTGGAGGGCACCGAGCCCGACCAGGCCCCCTCTCTGCGCCTCACCGTCCGCTGCGCCCACAGCGGCGCCCGGTCAGCTGGTTGGGCCGCCACGAGGAGTCCGTCGCCTCCGCCCTGCGCTCACGCGACACCCCCTCCTCCGGGGGCTTCGGCCTGCGGATCGTGGACCGCACGGCCGAGCGCTGGGGCGCAGAGCGTGGCGACGGCCTCACCCTGTGGTTCGAGCTGTCCCTCTGGGTGGGCTCAGGCGGGCGCGGCGGCCCCCGGGTGGGCCTGCAGAACCTCCTCGCCGGCCTCGCCGGTGCGGACCCGGTAGGCCTCCTCGACGGCCATCACGAACACCTTCCCGTCGCCCACCGCGCCCGTGCGGGCGTGGCGCAGGATGGTGTCCACGATGGTCTGCACATCCCCGGAGGCCACGACGCACTCGAGCTTGACCTTGGGGCGCAGGTAGTTGGTCAGCTCGGCGCCGCGGTAGCGCTCGGTGACTCCCTTTTGCCGTCCCGATCCCTTTACCTCGCTGATGGTCAGCGAGGGGAAGCCCAGCTCGAGCAGGTCGGCCCGGATGGGCTCGAACGCCTCGTGGCGGATGTAGGCCTCGACCTTCTTCACGCGGGGACCTCCTCGGTTCTCGTGTTGTTGAGCGCGACCGCCGGCGCCGTGTCCCGCGGGATGGCTCCGTAGCCGGCCAGCTCGGCGTCGGGGATGAACTGCTCGGGATAGCCGTACATGCCGTGCTCGGCGATGTCCAGTCCCGCATCCTCCTCCTCGGCGGCGACACGCAGGCCGAACGCGGACTTGATGATGGCGAACGTGGCAAACGACAGGATGAACACCGCGACGAAGGTCACCGCCACGGCCGCTGCCTGCGTGGCCAACTGGGTGAGCGAGCCGGTGTAAAGCAGGCCGCCCTGGCCCACCTCGAGGGATGCGGCCAGGCGCGGCGAGGCGAACAGGCCGCAGGCCAGCGTGCCCCAGATGCCGGCCAGGCCGTGCGCCGAGAGCGCCCCGACCGGGTCGTCGAGCCTCTTCTCGATGGCCAGCACGCCGGCCACCACGATCACGCCTCCCACGAAGCCGATGATGGGTGCCGCCCACATCTCGACGTAGCCCGAGGGCGCGGTGATGGCCACGAGCCCGGCGATCGCGCCGTTGCCGACCATGCCCACGTCGAGCTTCCGGGTCAGCACGGAGATCAGGACCATCGACCCGATGACCCCGCCGGCGGCGCCGAGATTGGTCACGGCGATCACCTCCGCGAAGGAGCTGCCCTCCGTGCCCAGGGCGGAGCCGGCGTTGAAGCCGAACCAGCCCAGCCACAGGATCAGCACGCCCAGCCCGAACAGCGGCATGGAGTGGCCTGGGATGGCACGGGGCCTGCCGTCGGGCCCGTACTTGCCCCGCCGCGGGCCGAGCAGCAGCAGCGCCGCGAAGGCCGCCGTCGCGCCCGTCAGGTGCACCACGGAGGATCCGGCGAAGTCCTGCACGCCGGAGCCGATGTTCGAGAACAGCCCGCCACCGAAGCCCCAGTGGGCGATCAGCGGATAGATGATCGCCGCGAAGACCACCGCGAAGGGGATGTAGGCGATGAACTTGATGCGCTCGAGCGTCGACCCCCAAACGATGGCCAGCGAGACCGCGCAGAACATGAACTGGAAGATGAAGAAGGCCAGGGTCTGGCCGCTCACGGTCGACCCGTATTCCTCGCCGGGCAGCCCGCCGATGCTGTTGCCCACCGTCAGGAAGAAGCCCGTGTCACCGGCCAGCACGGCAGAACCGCCGAAGGCGATGGCAAAGCCCATGCCCCACCAGGCGATCGAGGCGATCGAGAAGTTGGCGAGGATCTTGGCGATCCCCATGCCCACGTTCTTGCCGCGCGAGAAGCCGATCTCCAGGAAGGCGAAGCCCGCCTGCATGAAGAAGACCAGCACCGTCGCCACGATGATCCAGGTCGTGTCCAGCTCGCCGGCGACCATTTCCAGCGTGCGTTCCAAGGGAACCTCCTCGTTCGTGTACGCCGCGCATCGTCCAGCGGGGGGCGCGCATGGTCTTTGGCCCGGTGGCGAAAGATCGAAGAGGTCGTTGCGCCCCGGCGGCGCACACCCTCGCCGCACGGGCGAAGCGCAGGCGCCATCCTTTGTCCATGCGGACAAGGACGCACCTTCGGCCCTTGCCTAGGGTTCGCGGGCTGATCGAGGCTTTCAAGACGAGGAGAACAATGCCCCGACTTCGCCATCCCAACGTCGACGCCGCCCAGTGGCAGGCCAATGGCGCCAGCATGGGCCGGATGGACCTGACCCGCTCGGGCAACCAGGTCTTCGCCGACCAGGTCTTCGGCGTCGAGGTGCAGCGCCAGCGCCTGCCCAAGGACGTCTTCAAGCGCCTGCAGACCACGCTCCAGAAAGGCGAGCCGCTCGACACCGCGTTGGCCGACCAGGTGGCCCAGGCCATGAAGGAGTGGGCGCTGGAGAAGGGCGCGACGCACTACACGCACTGGTTTCAGCCGCTGACGGGCATGACCGCCGAGAAGCACGACTCCTTCTTCGGCCCCACCGGCGACGGCAGCGCCATGGCGGAGTTCTCGGGCAAGGAGCTCATCCAGGGTGAGCCCGACGCGTCGTCCTTCCCCACCGGGGGGATCAGGGCGACCTTCGAGGCCCGCGGCTACACCGCCTGGGATCCCACCTCGCCCGCCTTCATCCTCGACAATCCAAACGGCGCGGTGCTGTGCATCCCCACCGCGTTCGTGTCGTGGACCGGCGAGGCACTGGACCACAAGATTCCGCTGCTGCGCTCCATGAGCGCCCTCTCGCGGGCCGCGCTGCGCGCCCTGCGACTGCTCGGCGACGAGGAGGCCCAGGGCGTCTTCACCACCGTCGGCCCCGAGCAGGAGTACTTCCTGATCGACGAGCAGTTCTACTACCAGCGCCCGGACCTGATCAACACCGGGCGCACCTTGTTCGGCGCCAAGCCGCCCAGGGGACACGAACTGGACGAGCACTACTTCGGCTCCATCCCCGAGCGGGTGCTGGCCTGCATGCTCGAGGTCGAGCGCGAGCTCGCGCGCCTGGGAGTGCCCATCAAGACCCGCCACAACGAGGTGGCGCCCGCGCAGTACGAGGTGGCACCGGTGTTCGAGAACTCCAACGTCGGCTCCGATCATCAGCAGCTGACCATGCAGATCATGCAGAACGTCGCGCGACGCTACGGGCTGGTGTGCCTGCTGCACGAAAAGCCCTTCGCGGGCGTCAACGGCTCGGGCAAGCACAACAACTGGTCCATGAGCACCGACACCGGGGGCAACCTGCTCGATCCCGGCGAGACGCCGTACGAGAACGTCAAGTTCCTGTTCTTCTGCGCGGCGGTGCTGGCGGGCGTGGACAAGCACCAGGCGCTCCTGCGCGCATCGGTGGCCAACGCCGGGCAGGACCACCGCCTGGGCGCAAACGAAGCCCCTCCGGCCATCATCTCGATCTTCCTGGGCGCCGAGGTCGAACGCGTCTTTGAGGCCATTGAGGCCGGGGAGGAGAGCCCCGAGGGCGAGCAGTCCGTCCTGCGCATGGGCACGCCGGTGCTCCCGCCCCTGCCCCTGCACGGCGGCGACCGCAACCGCACGTCGCCCTTCGCCTTCACCGGCAACAAGTTCGAGTTCCGAGCCCTGGGCTCCAGCCACTCGCTGAGCCTGCCCAACACGGTGCTCAACACGATCGCCGCCGAGGCCATCGACGTGCTCAGCGACCAGCTCGAGCGCAAGGTCCAGGACGGGACCCCGGTCGACGAAGCGGTCGTCCAGACCGTCCGTGACGTGTGGGGCAAGCACAAGCGCATCGTGTTCGACGGCGACAACTACTCCGCCGAATGGGAGCAGGAGGCCGCCCGCCGGGGGCTTGAGAACCTGCGCTCCACCCCCGACGCGCTGCCGTGGCTGGTCAACGAGCAGACGCAGGCCACCTTCGAGGCCTACGAGGTCCTGTCGGCACGCGAGCTCGAGGCCCGCTATGAGGTCTTCCTCGAGCAGTACTTCGTCAAGCTCAACATCGAGGCCGAGACCGCCGCCTCCATGGCCCGCACGATGCTGCTGCCCGCCGCCACCCGCCATCTGGCGGAGCTGCGCGAGGCCGGGGTGCAGGGGCCGGTGGATGAGAGCCAGGGGCTCGTCGAGCGTCTCTTCGAGGCCATCGGCGTGCTCGAGCAGGCCAATCAGGACCCGGGCCTGGAGGGCATGGAGCTCGCCGAGTACATGCGCGACACCGTGTACCCGGCGATGGTCGAGGTCCGCGAGATCGCCGACCGC
Source organism: Solirubrobacteraceae bacterium (assembly GCA_035942615.1). Lineage (GTDB taxonomy): Bacteria > Actinomycetota > Thermoleophilia > Solirubrobacterales > Solirubrobacteraceae > Siliceabacter. Next base: position 5,093 of record DASZCY010000191.1, read on the forward strand.
CTGGAGCGCATCGTCGCCGACGACCTCTGGCCGCTGCCCAAGTACGAGGAGATGCTGTTCATCAAGTAGGCGCCGCGCCGGCCCTAGAGGTGGG
>DASZCY010000192.1:0-6382 GCA_035942615.1 Solirubrobacteraceae bacterium
ATCGTCCGGGGGCTGCTCTCGGCCATCTTCATTGCGGTGATCGGGATGTTCGCCTTCCGCTTCTACCGCCAGTTTCGCACTGACATCTTCGGCCTCGACGACACCTACCGCGCCCTGCTCTACGGCGCGGTGGCGCTCATCCTGGTCACGCTCGCCGCCTCTCGCCTGCTGTGGGAGACAGGGCCCACCACCGTGGTGTGGCTCGCGTTGCTGGCGGGCGCGATCTTCGCACTCGTGCGTGTGTGGCGCCACTGGCGCTCGTACGCCTAGGCCAGCGCAGTCAAGCGCTCCGCCGCCCTCGGGGCCGCGCTTCCCGGCCGGCCTCGACACGCCTTTGCGGCGGTCTTGCAACACCCGCGCGTGGTCGTGTGACGCTCCCCGCGGGAGTCTGTGGCCGTGCCCTCCGTCCGCGACCAGACCGGCCAGGCGACCGTCGAGGTCGCCGCCCTCCTGCCGCTCCTGGCGCTCGTCGCGGCCATCGCCTGGCAGGCGGTGGTCGCCGCCCAGGCGGTGTGGCTGTCGGGCGCGGCGGCCCGGGCGGCCGCGCGTGCCGAGGCCATCGGCCTCGACCGCGGGGCTGCCGCCCGCCGCGCCCTGCCTGCGCGCCTCGAGCACGGACTGCGGGTCAGCGCGCAGAACGGCGGCGTGGTGGTCCGTATCGCGGTGCCGGCCGTGGTCGGTGATGGCCGTCTAGGCACCGTCAGCGCCCGCGCCCTCCTGCAGGATCAGCGCGGATGAGGCGGACTCGGCCGCACGCGGCGGACGGGACGCGCCGCCCGGCCCGCCCCTCGCTGGGCGCCGCACAGGCAGGCCAGGCCACCGTGGAGACCGTCGCGTGGCTTCCTGTCCTCTTTGCGGTCGTCGCCGCCGTCGGCTGCCTGCTCGCCGCTGGTGCCGCACGCGAGCTGGCCGGCCACGCCGCCGAAGCGGGGGCCGTGGCCATCCTCCAGGGCGGCGACCCGGTCGGGGCCGCCCGCGACGCCCTGCCCGGCTGGTCGCGCGAGCGGGTCACCGTACGCCGCCGCGGTCGCACGGTGCATGTGCGCGTCCGTCCGCCGATCCCGGTGCGCCGCCTCGCCGACGCGCTCGCCGCCACCGCCCGCGCCGACGCGGGCCCCCCGGACGCAGGTTCGTGAGCCCGCTGCTGGACCGGTTATTGCGGGTGTTCGTCGAGCCGGCGGCGCGCGCGGACTGCGCACGGCCGCCCCGCCCCGAGCCCGGCTCCCGGCGGTGCGATGCACGGCGGCGCGGGTCCGGGGCGGCGCGGGTCGCGGGAGCAGGGCTCATGGCGGCCGTGTCCCCGGCGTTCCTGCGTCGTCCTCCCGCCGAGTCGCCCACCCACCAGGGCTTCGCACCCCCGCGTGCCCCTGACCCGTGGCCCCCCGAGGATGCCGCCCTCGCCCACCGCCCGCGGCCGGCGGAGCGTCACGGCGGCGGGGAGATGGCGGCGGTGCAGGAGGGTCCGGGCCGGTCGTGGCGTCCGGGGCCCACCGTGGTGGCCGTGCTCTGTCGGCCCCGCCATGCGACCGCCGTGGGACTCGCGGTCGGCGCGGCGCTGGCAGGAGGGAGAGGACCGGGCGCGCTTGTGTGTCGCTGGCCCGAGGACACCGGCGCGCGCGTGCCCGTGGGGATCGCCCGACCGGGCGCGCGCCGGCTGTGCGCCGCGCTGGCGACCCGTGGCGTCGAGGCGCGCCCGATCGGACGGCTCGTGCTCGCCGACCTCCCGGCCGACCCGCTCGAGGCGCTCTCCGCCGCCGCCCGCGCCGCGGCGGTCGCCGGCGACCGGCCGGTCGTGCACGTCATGGCCGGGCCCCGCCCCGACGAGCTGGGAAAGCTCCTGCAGACCGCCGCACGGGTGCTGGTGGCCGTGGAAACCAGCGAGCCCGGCGGGGATGGTCTTGACACCGATGGCCGGCTCGCCGCCCTCGCCGTGGCGAGCCTCGCCGCGGAGGGGCTCGACGCCCGCCCCCTGCCCCTGAGCAGGCCTCCGGGCACACCACTTCTGGCCAGTCTCGGAGCGCCCGGCGCGCTCCGCGCCGCTCTGGGGTCGGCGCTCGAGGGCCTGCGATGAGGCAGCCGTGTGGCCACGAGCCGGCCGCGACCGCTGTTCGGCCAGGCTCTCGACGAGCGGCGCGCTGGCCGCTGGCGATGGACGGCCAGCGGGGCCAGGCGACCCTCCTGGTGGTCGGGCTGCTCATGGCCGTCGTCGCCGGCGGACTCGTGCTGGGTGGCGTCGCCCAAGGTCTGGGGGCCCAGGGCGACCAGCAGCGCGCGGCCGACCTGGCCTCGCTGGCCGGCGCACGCTCGATGCACGGCGACCTCCCCAGTCTCTTCGAGCCCGTCCTGCTGGGCGGCCGGCCCAATCCTGCCCACGTGGAGCTGGCGGACTTCAAGTCGGCGGCGCGCCGGGCGGCACTGGCCACCGCGCGGCGCAACGGCGCCCGCGAGGTGACCGTCTCGTTTCCTGACGAGGACACCTTCGCGCCCATGCGCATCAGGGTGACGGTGCGCGACCCCGTGGGCGTCGCCGGCGGCGAGGTCGCCGCGGGGGCGGTCGCCGAGTCCGAGCTCGCACCGCCGTCGATGCTCTCGCCGACGGGCCCACCCGGGGCGGGCGAGTACCGGGGGCCCTTCGCGCACCGGCAGGCCAAGCCCATGCGCCCCGACGTCGCCCGGGCGTTCGACCGCCTGGCGGCCGCGGCGCGCAAGGCCGGGCACTCGCTGATCGTGACCAGCGCCTTTCGCTCCCAGGCCGAGCAGGCCGCCCTCTTCGCGCGCAACCCCAACCCCAAGTGGGTGGCCCCGCCGGGCAGGTCGCTGCACCGCCTGGGCACCGAGCTCGACCTGGGCCCGCCCACCGCGTACGGCTGGCTTGCCGCGAACGCGAAGAGGTTTGGCTTCATCAAGCGGTACTCCTGGGAACCGTGGCACTTCGGCTACACGCTCAACGCAGGCTCGGGCTCGGTGGGCTACGGCGGTTCACGCTCGGGCGGCGAGCGTCGCGGGGCCGTGCCCGGCTTTGTGCCCGCCCGCTTTGCGCCCATGATCGCCCGCGCGGCGCAGCGCTGGAACGTCTCGGCAGCGCTCCTGTCGGCCCAGATCCACGCCGAGTCGGGCTTCAACCCCTTCGCCCGCTCTCCCGCCGGGGCGCGGGGCATCGCGCAGTTCATGCCGGGCACGGCGGCGTCCTACGGCCTGCGCAACCCTTTCGACCCCGCCGCGGCCATCGACGCGCAGGCGCACCTCATGCGCGACCTGCTGCGCCAGTTCGCCTCCGTGCCCCTCGCGCTTGCGGCCTACAACGCCGGCCCTGCGCCCGTCCAGCGCTGTGGCTGCATCCCGCCCTACCCCGAGACCCGCGGCTACGTCGCGCGCATCCTTGGCCTCCTCGGGGGCGCGGGTGAGATCCCTGCGGGCGGCGGCCTCGAGGTCCGGCTGGTCCGGTGATGTGGACGCCCTTGAGCGGACGGCGGGCGGCGAGGGGCTGGTCGGGCGCGCCAGGTCGACATCGTGCCACTGGATCTGGCCCGGCTCTTCGCCGCTCTGTGATGCTCGCAGGGTGCTCGGCCGCGGTCGCCCGGGTAGCCGCTGCTCACCGCCCCCGTCCGGAGGAGAAGCCATGGCCGCGACCACCCTCAAGGAACAGCTCGTCCCCTACCTGACCGACGCGCACTCCATCGAGCAGCAGGCCATCGCCCAGCTGCGCGCCGCGCCCGACATCGCCGGCGAGCCCCGGCTCGCCACGATCCTGCGCGACCATCTGGCTGAGAGCCAGCAGCAGCAGCGCCTGGTCGGCGAGCGCCTGAAGGCCCACGGCGCCTCACCCTCCAAGCTCAAGGATGCCGTCATGGGCGCCAGTGGCCCGGCCTTCGTGCTGTTCGCCAAGTCCCAGCCCGACACGCCCGGCAAGCTGGCCACACACGCCTACTCCTACGAGCACCTCGAGCTTGCCTCCTACGAGTTGCTGGGGCGCGTGGCGGGCCGGGCCGGCGACGAGGAGACCGTGGCCGTGGCCCTGCGCATCCGCGAGGAGGAGTCGGCGATGGCCCAGCGCATCGAGGCTCTCTTCGACGCGACCACCGACGCGTCGCTGGCTGCTCAGGACCCTGGCGACCTCACCGAGCAGCTCATCAAGTACCTCGCCGACGCCCACGCCATCGAAGGCCAGGCCGAGCAGCTCCTGCAGCGCGCCCCCAAGATCATCGGCGCAGGCGACCTCTCGCCGCTGTACAGCGAGCATCTCGAGGAGACGCGCGAGCACAAGCGCCTGGTCGAGGAGCGCCTGGAGGCCCTGGGCGGAAAGCCCAGCAAGCTCAAGGACGCCGCCATGCGCCTCGGCGCGCTCAACTGGGGTGGGTTCTTCCAGGGCCACCCCGACACCGCCGGCAAGCTGACGGCCTTCGCCTACGCCTTCGAGCACCTCGAGGCCGGCGCCTATGAGCATCTCAAGCGCGTCGCCCGGCGCGCCGGGGATCAGGCGACGCTCGAGGTGGCCGAGCGGATCCTCGGCGAGGAGCGCACCGCGGCGCAGAAGCTCGCCGGCAGCTTCGGCGCCGCGACGGATGCGTCGCTGCGCCAGCAGGGGGTCCACGCCTGAACGTCAGGAGCATCTGTCGCTATCGCGACCGGGGGGCCCACCTGCGGCGTCGATCTCCTCGAGCAGCCCGCGCTCGGCCACCAGTCCGATCCCCAGCGTCTTGTAGCCGATGTCGTCGAAGACCACCGTGAGCTGGTCGTCGGAGGTGTCGACGCGCGCCACGGTGCCTTCCCCCCACGCCGCGTGACGCACGCGGGCGCCGACCGGCGGCGTGCCCGCGGGCACCGTGGCCGGACCGCGCACCTGCGTGCTGGCCGTCGAGTCACCGCGCGCGTCGCACACGTCGCAGTTGCCGCACGGCGGCTGGTAGGCCTCGCCGAAGTAGGCCAGCAGGAACTCGCGCCGGCAGCTGTCGGCCTCGGCGTAGGCGCGCATCATCTCCACACGCGAGCGGTCAAAGGCCTGGCGGTCCTCCTCCATCTGCGCGGCGCGGTCCAGTGACTCCTGCAGGCCGTCGGGGTCGGGGCCGTCGCGACGGGCTCGTACCTGGCCGTCGTCGCGGACCTCGACCACCCTGACCTCCTCGAGGCGGTGCACCGCGGTGGCCAGCTTGGTCTCCGACAGCGACAGCTCGTCGCGCAGCCGGGGCGGCGGGACGGCCGTGTCGGCCAGGCGCAGCACCTCGGCCACGCGGTGCATGGCCGAACGGTCCACCCGCCCGCTGGCGAAGAAGCGGCGCAGCCCCAGATCCTCGGCGCGGAAGAAGAGCACCGCCCGCGCGGGCTGGCCGTCGCGCCCCGCGCGGCCCACCTCCTGGAGGTAGGAGTCCAGCGACTCGCTGACGTCGTGATGGACCACGAAGCGCACGTCGGGCTTGTCGATGCCCATTCCGAAGGCGATGGTGGCCACCACGACGTCCACCGTCCCGTCCTCCATGAAGCCCTTGTGCACCTGGTCGCGGCGGCGGTCGCTCATGCCGCCGTGGTAGGCGGCCGCGCGCACCCCGCGCTCGCCCAGCGCGTCGGCCAGTCCCTCGGCGCCCTTCTGCGTGGCCGCGTAGACGATCCCCGGTCCCTCGGCGGCGACGACCCACTCCACCAGGGCCTCGGTCTTGTCATCGGCGTCGAGAAAGGAGCGCACGGCCAGGTGGATCTCGGGGCGGTCGAAGCCCCGCACCAGCACCTCGGGATCTTCAAGCTCGAGGGCATCCACGATGTCCGCGCGCACCGGCGGGGAGGCCGTCGCCGTCAGGGCCAGCACCGGTACCCGCCCGCCCGTGCTCAGCCCGCGGCGCGCCGCGGCCAGGCGCAGGTAGTCGGGGCGGAAGTCGTGCCCCCACTGCGAGACGCAGTGGGCCTCGTCGACCACCAGCAACGACACACCGGCCGCGCCCAGGCGCTCGAGCACCTCCTCGCGCAGCAGCTGCTCGGGAGCCAGCAGCACGAACTCCAGCGAGCCGTCCTCCAGGCCGGCGAACACCGCCTCGCGCTCACCCCTGCTAAGCGTGGAGTTGAGCACCGCGGCGCGCCCATGGGGGATGCCCTCGGCCTGGTCGACCTGGTCCTCCTGCAGGGCGATCAGCGGCGAGACGACCACGGTCGGCCCGTCGAGGAACAGCCCGGCGAGCTGGTAGATCGCCGACTTGCCCGACCCCGTGGCCATGACCGCAAGCGTGTCGCGCCCACCGAGCACCGCGCGGACGGCCTCGGCCTGGCCGGGGCGCAGCCGCTCGAAGCCCAGGCGCTCGCGCGCCAGCTCCGCCACGCGCTGCTCGGAGGGCGGTCGGCGCGCCACGCGCGGCGCCTACCCCTGCGCACGGCGGACCTATCCTCGGCCCGTGAGCAC
>DASZCY010000193.1:0-4637 GCA_035942615.1 Solirubrobacteraceae bacterium
GGCGCGGACCTCGGACGTGGCGCCCCGCGCCGCGGTGTCGGTGGCCTGGGGCGTGGGCGCCATCACGTTCGCAACGGCGCGCCGCGCGGCGGCCGGGTCACCGGCCTTGAGGAAACGGACCTCGCCCGCCGGCGGCGCGACCATGCCCAGGTCGGCCGCCGCCTCGCGGATGCGCTCGCCGCTGGCCAGACCCGAGACCTCGGCGCGCAGCCGGGCGTTCTCGCGCATCAGAACCTGCTCGTGATCGACCGCCCGGCCGATCCCCGCGTTGAGCTCGAGCAGGGAGACCTGCAAGAAGACCATGCCCATCAGGGCGGCGGCGATCAGCGCGACCCACAGGCGCCCGCGCACCAGGCGGTCGATGAAGGGCGCGTCGGGCAACCGCCGCGCGGTGTCCACCAGGCGCAGCGGCGCGCGAGGAGCCGGGGCGATGCGCGGCAGCGCCTCCGCGGCGGGGACGGCCGAGCGCACGACGGGGCGGCGGGTCGCGGTGCTCACGTCGCCTCCTCGAGCTTGCGGGCCACCCGCAGCCGGGCGGAGCGGGCTCGCGGATTGGCGGCGACCTCCCCGGGGGTGGGGGCCACCGAGCGGCGGGTCACCAGCTCGGCCTCCGGCTCGCGCCCGCAGGCGCACACCGGTAGGTCGGGCGGACAGATGCACCCGCGCGAGCGCTCGACCAGAAAGCGCTTCACGCGGCGGTCTTCGAGCGAGTGGAAGGAGATCCCAGCGAAGCGGCCGCCCTCGCGCAGCAGCGACCAGGCCAGCGGCAGGGCCGCGTCGAGCTGGGCCAGCTCCTCGTTGACCGCGATGCGGATGGCCTGGAAGGCCCGGCGGGCGGGGTGGCCGGCGGCGAAGCGCGCCGGGGCGGGCACCGCGGCGGCGATGACCTCCACCAGCGCGTTGGTGGTGTCGATCTCCGCTCGCCCGCGGGCACGCACGATCGCGCGGGCGATGCGCGCGGCGTAGCGCTCCTCGCCGAACTCGCGCAGCAGGCGCGCCAGGCGGCGCTCGTCCCACCCGTTGACCACGTCGCGCGCGGTCAGTGCCTGGTCGGGGTCCATGCGCATGTCCAGCGGGGCGTCGAAGGAGTAGGAGAACCCGCGCGGGCGCGTGTCGACCTGCATGGAGGACATGCCCAGGTCCATCAGGACCAGGTCCGCGCGCCGGCCCTGGGCGCGCAGCCCGGCCAGCGCCTCCACGAAGGAGGCGCGCACAAAGCGCGCCGGTGCGGGACTCTGCGCGGCGAAGGCCGCGAAGCGCTCGCGCGCGGCGGGGTCGCGGTCCACCGCGACCACCAGGCCCTCGGCGCCCACGCGGTCGGCCAGCAGGCGCGCGTGCCCACCACCGCCGAAGGTGCAGTCGACCACGACCTCCCCGGGGCGGGGGTCGAGCAGGTCGATCGCCTCGCCCGCCAGGACGGGCACGTGCGCGGAGGGCATCTCAAGGTGCAGTGTGGCCAAGGCGCTCTCTGATGTCGGAGACGTCGGCGGCAAGCGCGGCGTTGTAGTCGGCCCAGGTGGCGCGGTCCCAGACCTCCAGGCGCTGTCCCGCGCCCGTGATCACGACCTCCTTGTCCAGGCCGGCGTGCTCGAGCAGGAAGGTCGGGACCATCACGCGGCCCGCCTTGTCGATGTCGGTGTCGATGGAGTTGGCCAGGAAGTAGCGCTCGAACTTCTCGGCCTGCGTGCTCAAGGGCGGGAACTGCGCCGTGGCGCCGGCCACGTAGGCCTCGAAGTCGGCAGGCGACCAGACGGCGACGCAGCGTTCGATGCCCTTGGCGAGAACGACGCGGTCTCCGAGGTCGCTGCGGAACTTGGCCGGCATGGTCAGACGGTTCTTGACGTCGAGCGAAAAGTCGAAGGTGCCGCGGAAGGCCACTGCATGGTCCTGGGGAAAGAGGATGGAGCCGGGGTGGAGGAGTGGGAGGTGCCCCTCCACCCCGGCTCGCGATGGCGAAGCTACCCCACTATCCCCCACAACGCAACCCTTCTTGCACACAACTTCCCACTGCGGCCCCTCATAGCCCCCCGCGTACGGAAAAACCACCGTAAGTCCAGGGACAACCGCCCGCGGACGGTCCGCGCCCAGGCCCGGCCGGGGGCGCACGATCCGTTGCAGGAGAGGCTCCGGGTCCCGCTCGAGCCGCTGGGAGGCGCGATTCCGACCGACCGGTGTGCATGGGTGGGGATCCGTGCGGTCCGACACGGTGGTGCGATGTGGGACGATCCGCGGCCCAACGAGCTCTGGAGTCACGAATGACCACGACCCGCCGCCCCGTCCTCCTCCTGCCCCTTCTCGGCGCTCTCCTGGCGCTGGTGCTCGCCGCCTGCGGCGGCTCGGGCAACGAGGACGCCAGCCCCACCAGTGTCGTCCCCGCTGGAGTACCGATCTACGTCGACGTCACCGTGCGCCCCGAGGGCGACCTGCGGGCAGACTTCGACGCGGCCGCGGGCAAGGTCCTGCGCACGCAGAACCCGTCTGCGCAGATCCGCAAGCTGGTCGACGAGACGCTGCGCGAGGAGGACTTCTCCTACGCGAAGGACGTCCAGCCGTGGCTGGGCCGCCGCGCCGGGGCGTTCCTCACCGACTTCTCCCAGGACGGCGCCCAGGGGGCCGTCGTGCTGACCACCTCGGACACCGGGGCGACGCTCGACGCCCTCGAGAAGAGCGCCGAGGGCGAGCTCCAGGACCGCAGCGTGGCAGGGACCGACTACCGCCGCGATGACGAGGGCAACGCCTTCGCCGCCGTGGAGGACGTCGTGGTCGCCGGCACCGAGGGGGGCGTGCGCGCGGCGATCGAGGCAACCGAGCAGGGCAAGACGCTGGAGGGCTCCAGGCCCTTCACGCGCGCGCGCGAAGCCGTGAGCCCCGAGCGGTTGGCCCTGGGGTGGATCAACCTGGGCACGATCCTCGACGTCGCCGCCAAGGATCCCACCTTTCCCCGGGAGACTCTGGGACCGCTGCGCCAGCTGCTGGGCAGCCAGGGCGCCGAGGGCGTGGTCCTGGCGCTGAGCGCCGACGGCAACGCGGTTCGGGTGGACGCCGCGGCGCTGGCCCGCCCCCAGGAGGGCGCCCCCGACCCGGCCGCAGCTGCGCAGATGCTGCGCAGCGCACCGGGCGACGCCTTTGCGGCGATCGGCCTGGCCGACCTGGGCGGCCAGATCACCCGCCAGCTCGAGCTGCTGGGCCAGAGCGGCGCGGTGCCCGGCGGCGACCCGCGGGCGCTGCTGGAGGGCCTTGGCCAGCAGCTGGGTATCGACGTCGAGCGCGACCTGCTGGCCTGGATGGGCGACGGCGTGCTCTTCGCCCGCGGCAGCGGGCTGGACATCGGCGGGGCCCTGGTGGTCGAGTCCTCGGACCCGGCGGCCACGCGGCGGGGCATCGCCGGCATTCGGCGCCTGCTCAGGGCCACGGACGTGGACGCCGAGATCGAGGAGGCTGACGTGGAGGGGGCCGAGGGCCTGAAGCTCGAGTTCCCAGACCTGCCGGCGGCGGTCTTCCTGGTGACGGCGGGCGATCGCTTCGTCGCCGCGGTGGGCGAGTCCTCGCTGCAGGCGGCGATCGACCCCGACAGCGCGCTGGGCGAGGCCGAGGGCTTCCGCCAGGCCACCTCCGCCCTGGGCGGCGGCGTACAGCCCGCGCTCTATGTCGACGTCGCGACCGTGGCCGACCTCCTCGCGGCCTTCGCCGGAGCCGCCGAGGTCCCGGAGGTGGCCCAGGCGCTGCGCTACCTGGAGGCCTTCACCGGCCTGGCGGCGGGCGGTCAGCAGGCCGGCGACGTCCAACGCTTCCGGCTGGCGCTCGGGCTGCGCTGATGGACGTGGTGGTCGCGGGCGGCGGCGGGCAGGTGGGCCGCCGCCTGGTGGGCCTGCTGGCCCGCGAAGGCCACCGTGCCCGCGGCCTGGTGCGCCGCCCCGAGCAGGCCGACGAGCTGGGGGAACTGGGCGGCGAGGGCGCGCTGTTCGACCTCGAGGCGTCGGGGTCGCAAGCGCTGGCCGAGGTGGTCCGTGGCGCCGACGCGGTGGTCTTCGCCGCCGGCGCGGGAGCGGGCAGCGGCCCGCAGCGCAAGCGCACCGTCGACCTGGGTGGCGCGGTCATGCTCATCGAGGCCGCCCAGGCCGCCGGCGTGGAGCGCTACGTGATGGTCTCCTCCATCGGCGCCCACGCCCCGCAGGACAGCCCCGAGCCCATGCGCCCCTACCACCAGGCCAAGGCCGAGGCCGACGCGGCCCTGGCCGCCAGCGGCCTGCGCTGGACGATCGTGCGTCCCGGTCGCCTGACCGACGACCCGGGCACCGGGCGCGTGCGGGTCAGCACCCACCTGGGCGAGCGCGCCGACGTGCCCCGCGACGACGTGGCCGCGGTGCTGGCGGCCTGCCTGGTGCACGACGCCGCGGTCGGCGTGACCTTTGAGCTGTTCGCCGGCGACGTGGCGGTGGACGAGGCGGTGGCGGGGCTGGCGCCCGCGTAGCGGAGGGGATCGATCAGAACCCGGGCACGAGGGCCTGGATGAGCCCGGCGGCCATGATGAGCATGACGGCGGGGACGAGGACGACGGCGACCACCAGCTGGATCTTGGGCGCGGCGCGGGCGGCCGCCTCGTGCAGGCGGCGCGAGCGGGCGGCGCGAGCCTCGGT
>DASZCY010000194.1:0-2267 GCA_035942615.1 Solirubrobacteraceae bacterium
GTCGATGACTGCTCGTCGTCGCGCTCGCTCGCGCGGTCGGAGTCCGACCCGTCCTCCAGGGGCTGGCCCTCCTCGTCGAGGTCGTAGCCGAAGTCGTCGGCGAACTCCTTGACCGCCGCGTCCAGCTCGGACTCGGTGGAGTCCTCCCACTCGCCGCCGGCGATGCGCTCCAGCAGCTCGCTGTTCTCCGAGCGTATGCGCTGGGACAGGCCCTCGTGGAACTCCTCCACGCGGTCGGCGTCGATGCGGTCCACGTAGCCGTTGGTGGCCGCGTACACCATGGCCACCTGCTCGGAGGCGGTCAGCGGCTGGCGCTCGTTCTGGTTGAGCGTGTTGACCAGGCGCTGCCCGCGGGCCAGCGTGCGCTGGGTGGCGGGATCCAGGTCCGAGCCGAACTGCGAGAAGGCCTCCAGCTCGCGGAACTGCGAGAGCTCCAGGCGCAGGCGGCCGGCCACCTTCTTCATCGGCTTGATCTGCGCGCTGCCGCCCACGCGCGACACCGAGATGCCCACGTTGATGGCCGGGCGCACGCCCGAGTAGAACAGCGACGGCTCGAGGAAGATCTGGCCGTCGGTGATGGAGATGACGTTGGTCGGGATGTAGGCCGACACGTCGCCGGCCTGCGTCTCGATGAGGGGCAGTGCGGTCAGCGAACCGCCGCCCAGGTCGTCGTTGAGCTTGACCGCGCGCTCGAGCAGGCGGGAGTGCAGGTAGAAGACGTCGCCCGGGTAGGCCTCGCGCCCCGGCGGGCGGCGCAGCAGCAGCGCCATCTGGCGGTAGGCGTAGGCGTGCTTGGTGAGGTCGTCATAGACGCACAGGGCGGCTCGGCCCTGGTAGAGGAAGTGCTCGCCCATGGCACAGCCCGCGTAGGGGGCCAGGAACTTGATCGGCGCGGCCTCGTCGGCGGGGGCGGCGACGATGATGGTGGTCTCCATCGCGCCGGCCTCCTGCAGCGTCTCGGCCAGCTGGACCACGGTGGCCATGCGCTGGCCGATGGCCACATACACGGACACGACGCCACTGTCCCTGTTGTTGATGATGGTGTCGATGGCGATCGCCGTCTTGCCCGTCTGGCGGTCGCCGATGATCAGCTCGCGCTGGCCCCGCCCGATGGGGATCATCGAGTCGATCGCCTTCAGCCCGGTCTGCAGCGGCTCCTCCACGGGCTGGCGCTGCACGACCCCCGGCGCCTTGAACTCGGCCGGGCGCACCTGGTCGGTGGCGATGTCGCCCTTGCCGTCCAACGGGTTGCCCAGGGGGTCGACGATGCGTCCCAGCAGGGCGTCGCCCACGGGGACCTCGATGAGCTTTCCGGTGCGCTTTACCGTGTCGCCTTCGACGATGCGCTCCCACGGGCCGAAGAGCACGGCGCCGACGTTGTCGGACTCCAGGTTGAGCGCCAGACCCGTCACGTCGTGGGGCAGCTCGAGCCTCTCGAAGGACATGCAGTTGTCGAGGCCGTGGATGCGCGCGATGCCGTCGGACACCGACAGCACGGTGCCCACCTCGGTGAGCTCGGCCTGACCTTCGTCCAGGCCCTCGATGCGGCTCTTGAGGATGGAGGTGATCTCGTCGGGCTTGATCTGCATGGAAGCGTTCTCTCCTACGGGGCGGTGGTCGGGGGGCTCAAGCGGCCCCTCGAGCCACTTGCCGGCGGAGCCGGTCGAGGCGGGCGCGGATGGAGGCGTCGAGGATCTGGTTGCCCACGCGCAGCACGATGCCTCCCACGATGGCGGGCTCCACCTGCGCGGTGAGCTCGATGCGCTGGCCGGTCTGTTCACCGATGCGATCACCGATGCGCTTGACGGTCTCCTCGTCCAGCTGCGTGGCCGAGGTGATCTGGACGGGCAGCACCCTGTTCTCGCGCTCCCACAACGCGTCGAGGCGGCGGCGGACGCGGAAGACGGCGGGCATGCGGTGCCTCTCGATGAGCAGGCGCAGGAAGTTGACGACTGTCTCGTCGGCGTCGACCAGCACGCGCTCCAGTCCGTCGGCCTTCTCCTGGGTGGTGAAGTAGGGCGAGAAGAAGAACACGGCCAGGTCGCGCTGGGCGTCCAACGCGTCGGCGAACTCGCCGAGCTGCTCGCGCACGGCATCGAGCTTGCCCTGCTCCCGGGCGACCTCGAAGAGCGAGCGGGCATAGACCTCGGCGATCTCCTCCATGGCTAGTTCCTGCGTGCCTCTCCGGCCAGCCGCTCGAAGTCCAGCTCGCCCAGGGCCTCGTCGACCAGGCGACGCTGGTCGTCGTCGGTCAGGCTCTTGCGGGT
>DASZCY010000195.1:0-10250 GCA_035942615.1 Solirubrobacteraceae bacterium
TTCGCGCCCATCGTCGCCGCCGCGCAGCACGGTGCGCTGCCCCACGCCGAGCCCCGCGACGTGGCCATCCCCGCGGACACGCTGGTCGTCGTCGACTGGGGCGCGCAGCTGGACGGCTACGCCTCGGACTGCACGCGCACCTACGCGACCGGTCAGCTCGATCCCCAGGCGCGCGCGATCTACGACCTGGTCGAGCGCGCGCAGGCCCAGGCGCTGGCCGCGGTGCGCCCCGGGCCCAGCGGCAAGGAGGTCGACGCGGTCGCGCGCGACGTCATCGAGGCCGCCGGCCACGGCGAGCACTTCGGCCACGGCCTGGGCCACGGCGTGGGGATGGAGGTCCACGAGGCACCGCGCCTGTCGCGCCAGGCCGGCGACGACCCGCTGCAGGCCGGGCACGTGGTCACCGTCGAGCCGGGCGTCTATGTGCCCGGGCGCGTCGGCGTGCGCATCGAGGACCTCGTGGCGATCACCGCAGACGGCCACGAGGTGCTCAGCTCCCTGCCCAAGGAGCTGGCCATCGTGTGAGCAACGCGTGGGACGGTGAGCGCGCTCGGACATCCGTCCGTCGGGGCGTGACCCCAGCCTCCGCGGGGGATCCTCACGCCACCCGATTCCTAGAGAGGAGAGACCGATGATCGGGATCATCATCGCCGTGGTGGTCGCAGCGCTCGTGTATGCCTTGTGCGTGGCGCTGGGCCTTCCCCAGATCGTGGCCATCATTGCCGCGGTCCTGGTGCTGCTGGCCGGCATCCCCACCGGCGGCTATGGCCTGGGCACCCGCTTCGGCGGAGCACGCCGGGCCTGAGCTCAACCGACGCATGGCCCGCGGTCCTGCGGCCGCGGGCCGCTCGCGCCGCTCGAGGGCTGCTTCCTCGCGGCCGTCAAGGGTGTGTGTGGGACCGGCGCGGTGCTCAGCCAGGTCTCGGCCGCTGCGCTGTGGGGTCTGGCGGACTGGGACCATCGATCACCCGAGGTGACGGTGGCCGGCTCGGCGACCCGCCTGCATCTGGGTCTGCGGGTGCACCGAAGTAGCGTCCTGCTGAGGCTGAGCAACTCGCCGCTCGAAACCGTCGTCGGCTCCCTGCCGCGGCTAGCCTTCCCGCTGGCATGATCTCCACCAACCAGTTCAAGAACGGCAACCACATCGACGTCGAGGGAACCGTCTTCAAGGTCGTCGAGTTCCAGCACGTCAAGCCCGGCAAGGGCGGGGCGTTTGTGCGCACGAGGCTGCGCCGCGCCTCCGACGGCGCCGTCATCGACCGCACCTTCCGCGCCGGCGAGAAGTTCCGCGCCGTGCGCACGGAGGCACGCAGGATGCAATTCCTCTATGCCGACGGCACGGAGGCGCACTTCATGGATACCGGCTCCTACGAGCAGATGGCCGTGCCCGAGGAGACCGTCGCCGACGCGCTGCGCTGGACGCGGCCCAGCGACGAGGTCGACGTGCTGTTCATCGACGACCGGCCCTCCGACCTGCAGCTGCCCGCCTCGGTGGAGCTCGAGGTCACCCAGACCGATCCCGGCCTGCGCGGGGACTCCGTCTCCGGCGGGGGCACCAAGCCGGCCACGGTGGAGACCGGGGCCACCGTGCAGGTCCCGCTGTTCGTCGAGGTCGGCGACCGCGTCAAGGTCCAGACCGCCACGGGCGAGTACATGTCGCGCGTCTAGGCCGTGTCGCGTCGCACCGACCAGCGCCGCGCGGCCGTCTTCGCGCTCTACCAGCACGACCTCACCGGCCGGGCGCTGGACGAGGTCTTCGAGCGCGACGCCCGCCCCTTCACCCGTGCGCTGGCCCACGCGACGGCCGACCACGCCTTCGAGGCCGACGCGCTGGTCGAGCGCCACGCCCACGGCTGGACGGTCACCCGGATCGCGCCCCTGGAGCGCGCCATCCTGCGGGCGGCGATCACCGAGATGCGCCATCCCGGCGAGCTGCCCGCCGACCAGCCCATCCCGCCAGAGGGGGCCATCAGCGAGGCGGTCGAGATCGCCAAGACGTTCTGTGGCGCCGACGCGCCCGGCTTCGTCAACGGCGTGCTGGCCGCCGTCCTGCGCGAGGATGCCATGGGCGTATGAGCGAGCTGGACGACCTCATCACCCGCCTGGAACGCGCCGCCGAGCAGCTGCGCTCGGGGGAGCTCAGTCCCGACGCCGCCGCCGGTCTGGTGGAGGACTGCGCCGGGCTGGCCTCACAGGCCTCGGCCGAGCTGGAGCGCCGCGCCCGCGAGGCCGGGCGCGAGGCGATGCCCGGGCAGGACAGCCTGCTGTGAGCAGCCCCGAGGCGACCGGCGCGGCGCGCACCGGGTACCCCGACACGCTGCGAGCCACCGTCGCCGCCTACCTGGCCGCGCTTCGCTTCAGCGATCCCGACCGCCTCACCCGTGGCCTGGAGGACGCGATGCGCTACTCGCTGCTGGCCGGCGGCAAGCGCATCCGCCCCGTTCTCGCGCTGGCCACCGCCCGGGCTCTGGGCCGCGACGAGCGCGACGTGCTGCCCTACGCCGCGGCGGTGGAGCTCATCCACACCTACTCGCTCATCCACGATGACCTGCCCGCCATGGACGACGACGACCTGCGCCGCGGACGACTCACCAACCACAGGGTCTTCGGCGAGGACGTGGCCATCCTGGCCGGCGACGGGCTGTACGCCGAGGCCTTCCGGCTCGTGCTCACCCAGCAGACCGGCGAGCCCGCCGACGTGCTGCGCGCGGTGGGGCGCCTGGCCGGCGCCACCGGCGTGGACGGGATGGTGGGCGGCCAGTACCTGGACGTCGACGGCGGGCCCGAGGGGATGGAGGGCGCACTGCTGCTGCGCCGCCTACACGGCCTCAAGACCGGGCGCCTGATCTGCGCCTCGGTGGAGGGCGTACTCCTCCTGGCCGGTGCCGCCCAGATCGTCACCGAGCGCTACCGGACCTTCGCAGCCGAACTGGGCATGCTCTTTCAGATCGTGGACGACATCCTCGACGTCACCGGGACCGACGACGCGCTGGGCAAGCCCCGGGGCAGCGACGAGCGTCACGGCAAGCGCACGTACGTGACCGAGCACGGGATGGAGGGCGCCCGCGGACTGGCCGCCGAGTCGCACCGCAGCGCTCGGGCCAAGCTGGCGTCCGCCGCACCCGCCGGAGCGCCCGAGCTCGAGCAGATCACCGACTTCATCCTCACCCGCCAGGACTAGCGTGGGCCACCGAGCTTCAGCCTGCGCTCGCGGAGTATCGGCGAACGTCACCGGTCACACCACTAGCCTTGGGTTGACATGAGCCCCGCCCGCCTGCTCGACCGCATCGAGCGCCCCAGCGACCTCCACGGCCTGTCCGAGGAGCAGCTCGCGCGCGTCGCCCAGGATGTGCGCGAGCACATTATCGACACGGTCGGCCAGGTCGGCGGGCACTTCGGCGCCAACCTGGGGACCTGCGAGCTGGCCGTGGCGCTGCACTCGCTGCTGGACTCACCGCGCGACAAGATCCTGTGGGACGTCGGTCACCAGGCCTACCCCCACAAGGTGCTCACCGGGCGCCGCGATGCGCTGGCCACCATCCGCCAGTACGAGGGGCTCGCGCCCTTCTGCGCGATCCACGAGAGCGAGCACGACATCATGGGCGCGGGCCACGCGTCCACGTCGATCGGCTACGCGGTCGGGCTCAAGGAAGCCATGCGCCGTCGCGGAGAGCCGCAGGCGGGCAAGGTCGTCGCGGTCGCCGGCGACGGCGCCATGACCGGCGGGGTGGCCTTCGAGGCCATCTCCCAGGCCGGCGGGCTGGGCACGCCGATCGTGGTGGTGCTCAACGACAACGGCATGTCGATCTCGCCCAACGTCGGCGCGCTGAGCGGCTACTTCAACCGCATGCGCCTCAACCCCCGGCTGTGGCATGCCCGCGAGGAGGTGGAGAAGAACCTGACAGAGCTGCCCGGCGGGATCGGGCAGGCGCTTGAGCGCCTGGGCCCCCAGCTCAAGGAGTCCATCAAGGCCTTCTGGGCGCCCAACCTGTGGTGGGAGGAGCTTGACTGGGCCTACATGGGCGTGGTCGACGGCCACGACACCCGCCAGCTGCGCCGCGCGCTGCGCAAGGCACTGGACGCCGAGCGTCCCGTGGTCGTGCACATCGCCACCGTGAAGGGCAAGGGCTTTGCCCCCGCCGAGGACGGCGGGCTGGAGGGCATGGAGCGCTGGCACGCCGCCAAGCCCAACTCCATCGCCAACCGTGCCCCCGCCAAGCCCGCCCCCAGGCCCGCGGGCAAGGACGCCAACCCCGCCCCCGCCCAGTTCACGAAGGTCTTCGGTGACGCCCTGGTCGACGAGTGCCGCCGCGATCCGCGCGTGCTGGGGATCACCGCGGCGATGAACTCCGGTACCGGGCTAAACATCCTCCAGAAGGTCCTGCCCGAGCGCTACTACGACGTGGGCATCGCCGAGCAGCAGGCGCTCCTGTTCGCCTCGGGGCTGGCCCTGGAGGGTGCCAAGCCGGTGGCGGCCATCTACTCGACCTTCCTGCAGCGCGCCTTTGACCAGATCGTCCACGATGTCTGCCTGCAGTCGCTCAACGTGGTCCTGGCGATGGATCGCGCCGGGCTGGTCGGTGACGACGGGCCGACCCACCATGGCGTCTTCGACATCGCCTACCTGCGTCCGCTGCCCAACATCGTGCTGATGGCTCCGCGCGACGAGGCCATGCTCGTGCACATGCTGCGCACCGCGCTGACCTACGACGACGGGCCGATCGCGCTGCGCTACCCGCGCGGCGAGGCGGTCGGCGTCGGGCTGCCCGACGAGCCCCGCCCGATCGAGCTTGGCACCGGCGAGATCCTGCGCGAGGGCCAGCGCGTGGCCATCGTGGGCTACGGCACCGGCGTGCAGAAGGGCCTGCAGGCCGCGGACCTGCTTGCCGGGCAGGGGATGGAGGTCACGGTGGCCGACGCCCGCTTCGCCAAGCCGCTGGACGGGGCGCTGCTGGCCCAACTGGCCGCCGAGCACGACCTGCTGGTCACCGTCGAGGAGGGTGTGCTGGCCGGCGGCTTCGGGTCGGGCGTGTGGGAGAACCTCAACGACGCCGGATTCGAGCTGCCGCGCGTGCTGCGCGTCGGCCTCCCCGACCGCTACGTCACCCACGGCAAGCCGGCCCTGCTGCACCACGAGGTCGGCTACACCGGCGAGCGGATCGCCGAGCGCATCCTCAGCGCGGTCGGCGAGCGCTCCGCGGTGGCGTGACGCTGGAGGAGCGTCTGGCGCGCGCCCACCCGCAGGTGCGCGACCTTCTGCTCGAGGGCGACGGCCCGCCGCCGGGCGACGTGGAGGAGGCGCGCGCGGCCTACCGCCTGACCACCGAGCTGCGCACCGGCCCGCGTGAGCCGGTGGCCGAGGCGCGCGACGAGGACGCGGGGGGCGTGGCGGTGCGGGTGTACGTGCCGGCCGCCGAACAGGCGCAGGACCCCGGGCCCCAACCCGGCGATGAGGATCCGCACGCCGGCCGGGACGGCGCCGGCATCGACCAGGGCGCGGCTGCGCTGGATCCTCCCGGCCCGAGCACGGCGCTGCCCGCCATCCTCTACCTGCACGGTGGGGGCTGGGTGGTGGGCGACCTGGACGGCGTAGACGCGCTGTGCCGCGCGCTGGCCAACCGCGCGCAGGCGATTGTGGTCTCGGCCGACTACCGCCTGGCGCCTGAGCACCGCTTCCCGGCCGGGCTGGACGACGCCGAGACCGTGCTGGCCTGGATGCACGCTCGGGCGGACGAGCTGGGCGCCGATCGCGACCGCCTGGCGGTGGGCGGGGACAGCGCGGGCGCCAACCTCGCCGCCGCCCTGGCTCGTCGCGCGCGCGACGCTCACGGCCCCGCCTGCCCGGCCCTGCGCGCGCAGCTGCTGGTGTATCCGGCGCTGGACGGAGCGCTGGCCACCGCCTCGGCGGTGGAGGTGGGGGAGGGCTACGGCCTGACGCGCGAGCAGATGCGCTGGTACTGGGACGCCTACGCGCCCGAGGGCGCCGCCCGTACCCCCGACGCCTCGCCGCTGCGGGCCTCCGACCTCGGGGGACTACCGCCCGCGGTGATCGTGCTGGCGGAGCTCGACCCGCTGCGCGACGACGGCCTCGACTACGCCGAGCGCCTGCGTGCCGCCGGGGTGGAGGCCGACGTGCGGGTCTGGCCGGGCATGGTCCACGGCTTCCTTCGCCTGCGGGGAATGCTCGACGACGCCCATCACGCGCTGGACGAGGCTTCTGCGCGGCTTCGTGCCCTGCTGGCCGCATAGATCGGCGGCCGCGGTGCTGGGCGCCCTCGCGCTCGGCCTCGTCGGGTGCGGCAGCGCCGAGAAGGTGGTCCCCGCCGCCGTGGAGCTGCGCCCCGTCGAGGCGGGCGGCCCGGTCGGCCTGGCCGCCGTGGGCCAGATCGACGGCGAGGTCCGCGGGCCGCTCGCCGTGTGGGGCCTGGGCGCTGGCAGCCGCCACCGGGTGGAGGTAGGGCAGGCGTGCGGGCCGCGCAAGACGGCCAGCCCGCCGGGAGAGCCGCGTCGCGAGGATTCGCCCGCGCCCGAAGGTGTCCCCTCGTCCGAGATCGTCGCCGACCCCAACGGCGTGGCCTTTGGGCGCCTCGCGGCGCCCACTCCCCCCGGAGACCGGCTCGCGGTGACCATCTTCTCGGGCGGCGGCGACCCGAAAGGCAACCCCCGGGTGGCCTGCGGCGAGGCGCAGCTGCGCGCGCAGGGGGTGGCGCCCGAGCCGCTGCGTCCCCGCGAGCTGGCGCTCGTCGGTCCGGGTGCGGCCGTCGAGGCCGACGTCTCCAGCCTGATCCAGCTTCGCGACGGTGTTCCCTTGGGGGGGACCCAGACCATCACCGCCACCGCCGGCGACCGCGTCGCCCTCGGGGTGCGTTCCTACGTGCCCGACGAGCTCGTGCTTGAGGGCCTCGGCCTCACCGTGCAGGCCGGCCCCGGGGTGATCTCGCGCTTCAGCCTCGTCGTCGAGGAGCCCGGCCGGTACCCCATCCGCGCCCGCTCCGCCGGCAGGCGGCCCGTCGCCGTGCTCGCCGTCTCCCCGTAGCGGCGCTCACCGTCGCCGTTCCCATTACCCTGCGCGGCCGTGCGCAGCTCGGTCGGACCTCGTGCGGCCGCGCTGCCGTCCTCCATCGGCTACCCGTAGGGCCGGTGAGCGTGCCCCATCGCGTCATCCAGCTGCTCGTCGCCGCGGCCGTCCTCGGAGGGCTGGGCCTCGGCGCGGTGACGGCCTTCGCAGCACACGAGCGCGTCGGCCGCATCCAGCCCCTGCAGCTGCACATGAGCCCTGTGGTCAGCAAAACCGCGCCGACCTCGAGCGCACCCCGGCCGCGTTCGCGTGCGGTGGGCAGGCCCAACGACGGCCGGCTGCTCAACGGCGTGATGCTGCCCGACGAGGGCCGCGACTTCGTCTCCTGGGATCCCATCCTCAACCGCCTGCCCAACCGCCAGTGGCGGCGTTTTTCCACCCAGCGCCTCCTCGACGTGGTCCGCCGCGCCCTGCGCGACTACCGCCGTGCGAACCCGAAGGCGCCGCGGGTGCTGATCGGCGACCTGAGCCTGCCCGAGGGCGGTCCCTTCGGGCGCGAGTACGGCGGCCTGGGCCACGCCTCCCACCAGAACGGGCTGGACGTCGACCTTTCCTACCCCCGCCGCGACGGGCGGCTGGGCAAGCCGTGGAAGGTCAGCCTGGTCGACCGCCGCCTGGCCCAGGAGCTCGTCGACGCCTTTGTGGCCCAGCCCGAGGTGCGCTTCGCCTTCGTGGGCTTGGACGTGGGCGTCAAGGGCTCGGCGCGCGTGGTGCAGCCGATCCCACTCCACAACGACCACGTGCACATCAGGATCGCTTCGCGCTAGCGGGGGCCCGGCCCGCCCAGGCGAAACGGCCCGCCAGAGGCGGGCCGTTTCGGGAGGAGAGATACTGCTATGTGATGGGTCTTTCTGCTTGTGATCTCTGCGGGAAGTGGGTGACGAAACCGTGCGCTTCGTCCAAGAACCATGATGCCCGACGTACGGGTGTTCTGGTGTGAGACGAGGCACACCCGTCACCCGCGCAGCACACTTGTGCCCATAGGCACACGACCGGTGTCCGCGGGCACGTATCTAGGCTTGCGCCGTGGCCCGCGTGCGCCTGGACAGCCTGCTCGCCGACCGCGGCCTGTTCGCCAGCCGCACCCGCGCGGCCGCCTCGGTCATGGCCGGGGAGGTCCTGGTGGGCGCCGATCGCCGCCGCGCCGACAAGCCCGGCCAGCTCGTGGCCGCGGACGTGGCCGTCGAGGTCACCGCCCCGCCGCGGTTCGTGTCACGCGGCGGAGTCAAGCTGGCCAACGCGCTCGACGCCCTGGGCCTCGATGTCACCGGGCGCCGCGCGCTGGACGTCGGCGCCTCCACCGGCGGGTTCGCCGACTGCCTGCTCCAGCGGGGTGCCGCCCACGTCGTCGCGCTCGACGTCGCCTACGGCGAGCTGGCGTGGGAGCTGCGCACCAACCCTCGCGTCAGCGTGCTCGAGCGCCACAACGCGCGGGGCCTGGAGCCCGGCGCGCTCCCCTACGCCCCCGACCTCGTCGTCGCCGACGTCTCGTTCATCTCGCTGACCAGGATCCTCCCCGCCATGCTGGCCTGCACCGCCCCAGCCTTCGACGCCCTGGCCCTGGTCAAGCCCCAGTTCGAGGTCGGCCGCGCGCGCGTGGGCAAGGGCGGAGTGGTGCGCGAGTCCGCCGACCGTCGCCGTGCCCTGGTGACCGTGGCCGCGGCAGCGCGGGACGCGGGCGCCGGCGTGCTGGGCTTCGTCTCCTCGGGGCTGCCCGGGCCCAAGGGCAACCGCGAGACCTTTCTCTGGCTGAGCGAGGCCGCGCGCCCGGGCCAGCTGGCCGATCTTGAGGCCGCCGCCGCGGAGGTCGAGCCGTGAGCCCGCCCGAGCGTGCGGTCACCGTCTTCACCCACCGGCGCATGGACCAGGTCGCGCCCGCCCTGGAGGCCCTGCGCCACGCGGCCGCCGCGGAGGGGATGACGCTGCGCTTCGATGCTGAGGAGACCGAAAAGCACGCCGTGCGCCCCGGTGAGCACGCGATCACCAACGCCGCGGTGGCCAACGACGTCGAGCTGTGCGTTGTGCTGGGCGGGGACGGCACCATCCTGCGCGCGCTGCGCTCCTACGCGGGCACCGACGTGCCGGTGTTCGCGGTGAACTTCGGCGAGATCGGCTTTCTGGCCACCCTGGAGCCCGATGAGCTGGGCGACGACGGGTTCGAACGGGCCTTCCGCCGTGAGTTCGAGGTCCTGGCCCTGCCCGCGCTGTCCGTGGAGGCCGGCGGCGAGATCCACGTGGCCATCAACGATGTTTCGATCCACCGCCGCACCGGCCACCGCGTGGCCAACCTGGCATACGCGCTGGACGGGGAGGAGGTCGGGCGGGTGCGCTGCGACGGCCTGGTGGTGGCCACGCCCGCGGGCTCCACCGGCTACAACCTGGCCAACGGCGGGCCCATCCTGGCCTGGGGGGTGGAGGGCTTCGTGGTCTCGTTCATCGCGCCCCACTCGCTCACCGCCCGGGCGCTCGTGGTCGCCCCCCGCGACCCCCTGACCATCCGCAACGGTTCGCGGGAGGACGTCGAGGTGCTGGTGGACGGTCGCGCGGCGGGCCAGGTCGAGCCCGGCCAGGCGCTCACCGCGCGCTTTCTGCCCCAGGCGGGCGCCCTGGCCCAGGTGCCCGGCTCCTCGTTCTACCGGCGCTTTCGCGACAAGTTCGGCCGCTTGGCCTCGTGACAAGATCGTTTCGGCCCGCGCGATCCGTCGGGCGGCGCTGGTACACCGTGCGGCGTGCTGGCAGAGCTGCGCGTGGAGAATCTCCTGCTCATCGAGCGGGCCGAGCTGCGCTTGGCCGGAGGCCTCAACGTGCTCACCGGCGAGACCGGCGCGGGCAAGACGGTGCTCGCCCACGCCCTCGATCTGCTGCTGGGCGGGCGTGGCAGGGCGGGGATCGTGCGCCCCGGCGCGCCCGAGGCCTACGTCGAGGGCGTCTTCGAGCTCGGCGACGCCCTGCCCGCCGCGCTGGGCGAGCGCCTGGCCGCCGACGCCGAGGAGCTCGTGCTGGCCCGCCGCGTCACCGCCGAGGGCCGCTCGCGCGCGTGGATCAACGGGCGCAGCGCGTCGGTCGGCGACCTGCACGCGGCCGCCGAGCCGCTGCTCGCCTTTTACGGCCAGCACGAGCACCGCCGCCTCACCGTGGCCGCCGCCCAGCTCGAGCTGCTCGATGCCTTCTG
>DASZCY010000196.1:0-4522 GCA_035942615.1 Solirubrobacteraceae bacterium
GGGTGGCCGCCGGGGATCTGACCTCGCCGGTGGAGGTGTACGGCCCGCCCGAGGTGCGCGCGATCGGACGCGACGCGGAGGCCATGCGCAGGCGCATCCTCGATGAGCTGGACGCCGCGCGCGCGGCCGACGAGGGCCTGACCCAAGGCGAGCCGGTGGTGGCCGCCCTACGCGACCAGCTGCGTCCGTCGACGATCGTCCCCGTGCCGGGGGTGAGGGTGGCCGGCAAGGTGCACTCCGCCGAGGGGGTGCTGGCCGGCGACTGGTACGACGTGGTGCGCCTGCCCGGTGGGCGCGTGGCGGTGGTGGTGGCCGACGTCTCCGGGCACGGTGCGCGGGCGGGCAGCCTGGCCGCGCAGTTCAAGCAGGCACTGGTCACGGCGCTCTCGCTGGGCAGACTGGGGCCCGCCGCCCTGGTCGCGGCCCGTCCGGTGCTGCGCGACGCCGAGCAGTTCGTCACCTGCGTGATCGCCGAGCTCGACCCGCCCACCGGACGCCTGCGCATCACCAACGCCGGGCACCCGCCACCCGTGGTCCTGGCCGCGCGCCCGGACGGCTCGATGATCCCGGTGCGCCACCTGTCCAGCCCCGGCTCGGTGGTCAACCGCTTGGTCGATCCAGACTACGTCTCGCACGAGGCCACGCTGGCCGAGGGCGAGCTGCTGCTGCTCTACACCGACGGTTTGGTGGAGGCACGCGACGACGAGGGACGCCTGCTGGGCCTGGAGGGCGTGGGGCGCGCGCTGGCCCGCACGGAGAGCCCCCAGCCTCAGGCGGTCATCGACGCGTGCCTGGACGCGGCGCGCAGCTTCCGCGCGCCGTCGCGGCGCGACGACATCACGCTGGTGGTGCTCGGTCGCGAGCGGGTGACCGCTGCCCTCAGGCCCGCCGCGCCGGCTCGAGGTGGACCACCTTGACCTGAGTCAGCTCGTCGAGCAGCTCGGGGCCGTAGCCAAGGCCCAGGCCGCTGGCGCGCCGGGGGTGGGCCGCGCCGCCGGGCGCGCCGCCGAACACCGCGTTGACCTTCACGGTGCCGGCGCGCAGGCTGCGCCAGGCGCGCTGGGCGTTGTCCTGGCTGGGGGTGAGCACGGTGGCCGACAGGCCGTATCCCGAGTCGTCGGCTCGCTCGAGCGCCTCGTCGAAGGAGTCGACGGTGAGCACCGGCGCGACCGGGCCGAAGGTCTCCTCGCGCATGACGGTGGTGTCGGGCGGGACGTCGGCGAGGACGGTGGGCGCGTAGAAGAAGCCGGGCCGGTCCTCGAGGGCATGCCCACCGGCCAGGACCCGCGCCCCGGCTGCCACCGCCTGGTCCACGTGGCGGGCGACCTGATCGCGCTGGGCGGCGTCGACGAGGGGCCCCATCTCGGTGGCGGGGTCCAGCCCGTTGCCCACCCGCATGGTGCTCGCCCGCGCGGCGAGGGCGTGCAGGAAGGGTGCGGCCACGTCGCGGTGACAGAGGATGCGCTCGACCGACACGCAGATCTGCCCCGCGTTGGCAAAGGCGCCAACGGCGGCCTGCCCGGCCGCCCACACCGGATCGACCCCGGTGTCCACGAGGAGGGGATCCTTGCCGCCCAGCTCCAGCACCGCCTTCTTGAGCTGGCCGGCGCAGGCACGGGCGATCTCCCGCCCGGTGGTCACCGAGCCGGTGTGCAGGACGCAGTCCACCCCGGGATGCTCGACGAGCGCCCGCCCGGCGCGTGCGTCGCCCAGCAGCAGGGTGAGCACGCCTTGCGGCAGGTCGAGTAGCTCGACCAGCCGCCGCGTGCTCAGCGGTGTCTTCTCGGAGGGCTTGAGGATGACCGCGTTGCCGGTGATCGCGGCGGCGGCGAGGTTCTGCCCGGCGATGGCCAGCGGGTCGTTCCAGGGCACGAGGACGGCCACGACGCCGTGGGGCTCGTGGACCATGAGGTCGGTCGCCTCGGGGTCGCCGTTCAGCGCGCGGCCGCGGTGCAGCGGACCCAGCTCGGCAAACTGCTCGATGGCCCCCAGGCACGCCTCCACGCCCCCACGCGAGTCGTCGAGCGGCTTGCCGTTCTCGCGCGTCTGCAGCTCGGCCAGCTCCTCGACGTGCGGGCGGGCGCGCGCGGCGGCGGCCTTGAGGATGGCGCTGCGCTCGCCGGCCGGAGTGAGCGCCCACGCGGGCTGCGCGGCGCGGGCCGCGCTCACGGCGAGATCGACGGCCTGGGCGTCGCCGGCGGGGACGCGCTCGAGCTCCTCGCCGGTGGCGGGATCGAGGACGGGGATCGTGGTGGCGGCGGTGAGGGTGGCGTTCATGGCAGGGCCTCCATCTGCTCGAGGACGTCGTCAGGTCTGATGGCCAGCAGCCCCGCGTCGGGGCGCTGCGCGTGCGGATCGCCGCGGCGACCGGCCCACAGGACGCGGTGGCGGGCACGGTCGGGCGGCGGGCCCCACTCGGCGGGGGACACGGGGCCGAAGAGCACCGCCGAGGGCGTGCCCAGCGCGGTGGCGAGGTGGGCCAGGCCGGTGTCCCCGCAGACCACGCGCCCGGCGGCGGCGACCAGGGCCGCCAGGTCGGCGAGATCGGTGCGCCCGGCCAGCACCGCACCGGGCGGCAGCCCCGCCTGCTCGGCCACGGCGCGCGCGAGGATCCGCTCGTCGGGCCCGCCGGTGATCAGCACGGTGCGTCCGCGGGCGTGCTCGGTGTGGGCGACCGCGGCCCAGCGGGAGATGGGCCAGCGCCGCGACGGGTCCTTGGCCCCGGGATGGATGAGGGTGGCCCCGGGCGCGCACGCGGGGACGGGTCGCTCGGGCGCGGGCAGCGCGAGGTCCTCCGGGTCGGCGGGGATCCCGTGGGCGTCGAGCATCCGACACCAGCGGTGGACCTCGTGCTCGTCGGCGCGCCAGGGAGGGCCTTCGCGGGCGCGGGCGACGTCGGGATGGGCGAAGGCGAGCAGGCGCTCGGGGCGGGTGTCGAGGAGGCGGGCGTGGCTGCGCGGGCCGCGGCCGTGGAGGTTGACGGCCACCCGCGCGTGGTGGGCAGCGCGGGGGAGAGGGCGCTCCAGCTCATGATGATCGAGCAGGGTCAGGTCGCCAATGAGGTCCACGAGCGGGGCGAGCGCTCGCGGGGCGGCCAGCGTGACCGCGTGGTCGGGAAAGGCCCTCCCGATCGCCCGCAGGGCGGGGACCGCGGTGAGCAGATCGCCGAGCCCGAGGGCGCGCAGGACGAGGACGCGGGGCGCCGCGGCGCGGCCGGCGGCCTCCGCTGCCCGGCGGTCGGCCTGCCTCACGGCCAGGACGGCTCGCTCGAGACGGTGAAGACCAGCTCGCGCACCTCGAGGCCGGCGGGGCGCGTGAGCGCAAAGAGGACCGCCTCGGCGACCTCGGCGGGAGGCGAGAGCTGGGCGTCGGGTCCGGGACGGTACTGCTCGGGGCGATCGTCGAAGAAGGCGGTCTGCATGCCGCCCGGCACGAGCAGCGTCACGCCGAAGCGCCCCTCGGCCTCGAGTGCCAGGGCCCGGGTGAACCCGACGATGCCGAATTTCGAGGCGCAGTACGCGCTGGCGTCGGGCAGGGCGCGCAGGCCGAGGGTGGAGGCCACGGTGACCACGCGGCCGCGAGCGGCCTCCAGCGCCGGCAGCGCGGCGCGCACGACCGCGCTGGTGCCCAGCAGGTTGACCGCGATCACGCGCTCCCACGCCTCGGCCTCGACGTCCTCCAGGCGCCCGCAGGCATCGATGCCCGCCGCGGTCACCACGGCGTCGATTCCGCCGTGGAGCTCGGCCGCCCGTCGCACGGCGGCCTCGGTGGCGCGGGTGTCGGCCAGGTCCACGCGCTCATGGGAGAGCCCATCGGCGGGCGCCTGGAGGTCGAGCACCACGGGCGTGCCGCCGGCCTGGGCCACCGCCGCCGCGACTGCCGCCCCCAGCCCGGACGCCCCGCCGGTGACCAGCACCGTGCCCGGCTCAGGCGACGCCACCGGCGCTCGCCTCCTCGATGAGCCGCGTGGTGGAGCGGCCGTCAACAAAGGGGAGGATGACCGCCTGCCCGCCCCACCCCGCGAGCGTCGCCGCCTCGGGCAGCTCGTGCGCCGTGTAGTCGCCGCCCTTGGCCCAGACGTGCGGGCGCAGGTGCTCGAGTGCCGCGGACGGGGTGTCCTCGTCGAAGACGAGCACGGCGTCCACGCAGCCCAGCGCGCGCAGCACGGCGGCGCGGTCCTCCTCGCCGACCAGCGGGCGGGCCGGTCCCTTGAGCCGGCGCACGGAGGCATCGCCGTTGAGGCAGACGACGAGACGGTCCCCGAGCCCCCGCGCGGCCTGGAGGGTGTGCACGTGACCGGGATGCAGGAGGTCGAAGCACCCGCCCGTGGCCACCAGCACGCCGCCCTGGGCACGGGTCTGCGCGGCCAGCGCATGCGCCTCGGCGTTCAGCTCGGCGCGGGTGGGCGACGTGGGCCCTTCCACCCTGGCGGGGCTATCGCAGAAGGGCCCACCCTGCGGACCGAGTCGCGCAGCGCCGGCGCCGCCGGCGGCCACGAAGGCGCTGGCGGCCACGACCGCCG
>DASZCY010000197.1:0-2153 GCA_035942615.1 Solirubrobacteraceae bacterium
GTCGACCACGGTGGTCACCACCTACCTGCCGGTCGTCGCCTCGGTCTTCGTGGGCTCGACGACGGTGATCGGGGTGCTCATCGCCATCGAGGGTCTTCTCGCCTTCGCCCTCCCGCCCCTGGTCGGCGCCCGCTCGGACGGCCTGCGCACGCGGTTCGGCGGGCGCTTGCCGTTCCTCATGGCGGGAACGCCCCTGCTGGCCCTCGCGCTGGTGGCGATGGGCTTCGTGGGCGCCCTGGGCTTCGCGATCCTCGCCGTGGTGGCGTTCTTCGCCGCCTACTACCTGTCCTACGAGCCCTACCGCGCCCTGTATCCCGACCTGATCGCCGAGGAGGCCGCGAGCCGCGCGCAGAGCGGCCAGGCGATCGCCCGGGGACTTGGCACCGGCCTGGCCCTGGTCAGCGGAGGTCTGCTGCTGAGCCTCGGCCAGGCCGCCCCGTTCGCTGCGGGCGCGGTCATCGTGGTTGGGGCCAACGGGCTGTTCGTGCACACGCTGCTGCGCGGGCGCGGCGTGCCCCGCCAGCGGCGCAGTCAGGACGTCAGGGGCGCGCGGGATGCCTTCGCCGAGCTGTGGAGGGTGGTGCGCAGCGAGCCTCCGCTGCGGCGCTACCTCCTGGCCAACGGACTGTGGGAGAGCGGCGTGGGGGCGATAAAGACCTTTGTGATCCTTTGGATCACGCTCGGTCTGGGTCTGACCCTCTCCCAAGCGTCCGGCGTGCTCGCCGCGGCGGCGCTGTGCATCCTCGCCGGGGCGGCCGCCGCGGGCAAGCTGGCCGACCGCTTCGGCCGGGCGCGCGTGATGCAGTTCGCCGCGGTGGGCTTTGGTGCCCCCATGGTCGTCCCCTTCCTCAGCCAGGAGGCTGCCCTCATCGTTCCCGTCCTGCCGCTGATCGCCGTCAGCGGGGGCATCGTGATGGCCCTCCCCTACGCGCTGCTGGTCCCCATGATGCCCGAGTCCCAGCACGGCCTGCTCAGCGGCTTCTACAGCCTCAGCCGTGGCCTGGGCCTCATGGCCGGACCCCTGGTGGCCGGCGTGGCCATCGAGACCATGCAAGCCCTGGGCGCCCCCTTCGGCGCCCAGGGCTTCTCGGCCATGTGGCTGGCCGCGGGCGGCCTGGTCCTGGCCACCGTCCCGCTGGCGCGGCGCCTGCGCGCCGCCGAGTAGCGCGACGGGGTAGCCCCGATCCGGTGTCCTCCTCGCCCGCCGACAGAGTCGAGCACGTGGTCTTCCTGCGGCCCATCGGCTCGCCGATGGGACTGGGGTTCGTCGGGCTGGCCACCGCCACCTTCGTCCTCGCTGGCCTGCAGCTCGGCTGGGTCTCGGCCGACGAGCGGACGCTGGTCGGCGCGGTGATCATCGCCTTCGCCGTGCCCCTGCAGCTCATCGCCGGCGTTCTCTGCTTCCTCAGCCGTGACGGTACGGCGGGCACGGGTGTGGGCACCCTGGCCGGGAGCTGGCTGTCGGTCGGCGTCGTGCTCATCCTCTCGCGGCCAGGAACGGTCAGCGGTGCGCTGGGACTGGTGCTGCTGGCCTCGGGGACGGCGCTCATTCTCCTCGCGGGCCTCGCGGGCCTGAGCAAGCTGGTCCCGGCGCTCGTCCTACTGCTCGCCGGGACGCGCTTTGCCCTGGACGGCATCTACCAGCTGGGCGCAGGCGCGGGATGGCAGGACGCCTCCGCAGCGGTGGGGCTGGCCCTGGCCGCCGCGGCCCTCTACGCCGCCTGGGCCATGGAGCTCGAGGATGCGCGCGGGGAAACCGTGGCCCCCCTCGGGCGTCGAGGCGTGGGCAGACGCTCCCTCCAAGGACCGGTGTCCGACCAGGTCGAGGGCATCGAGCACGAGCCGGGGGTGCGCAAGACGCTCTGAGCGACGACCCGCCGCCGCTTAACCGCTGCGGCCGTCGACCAGGGACCCGGCGTCACGCGCCGGTGTGCAGCTGGGAGGTGTCCCCCTCGTCCTCGCGCTGGAGCATGCGACCGACATCGGTTGGCAGCTGGGAGCGCACGCGGTCCAGGCGCTCCTCGTCCACGGCGCCGGCCAGCGCGCGCAGCGCTCCCTGGACGCGGTTGGCGGCCTGGTCGTCCTCGAGGCCCAGGCGGCGGGCCACCTGTGCATAGAGCTCGGGCCCGGTGCCCGCCTGCGCGGGCGCGCCG
>DASZCY010000198.1:0-1997 GCA_035942615.1 Solirubrobacteraceae bacterium
GCTCGAGAGAGCCCGGCGCGCCGCATCGCGGGTCCCCCTCAGGCGCGCTCGCCGCGCCGTAGAGCCAGGAGCACCTCACGTGATCGCCCCCGCCGCCACGAGCACGAGCACGAGGGTGCCCAGGGCGATCCGGTAGGCGACGAACACGTCGAAGGTGTGGGAGACCAGGAAGCGCAGCAGAAAGGCGATGGCCGCGTAGCCGGAGGCGAAGGCCAGCAGCGTGGCGATCGCGATGGCGCCCCACCCTGGGTCCGCGCCGCCAGCGTCGCCGCCCCCCAGCAGCAGCGAGAAGAACTGCAGCCCGCCGCTGAGCACTACCGCGGGGATGGACAACAGAAAGGAGAAGCGCGCGGCGGCCACGCGATCCAGGCCCAGAAACAGGCCGGCGGAGATGGTGGCGCCCGAGCGCGACACGCCGGGCACGAGCGCGAGCGCCTGAGCCAGCCCCATGAGCAGCCCGTCGCGCGTGCGGATGCGCTCCAGCGGGCGGGTCTTGGGCCCCAGCCGGTCGGCGGCGAAGAGGATCAGGCCGAAGAGGACGAGCGTGGAGCCGATAAGGGCGAGGTTGCGCGCGCCGGTCTCGATGGTGTCCTCGAAGGCCAAGCCGAAGACGGAGATGGGGATGGTGCCCAGCACGATGAACCAGCCCAGGCGGGCGTCGAGGTCGGCGGGGCGGCGGCCCAGGGCGCGCACGTGGCCCAGCCACGCCCGCCCGATACGCAGCAGGTCACGGCGAAAGAAGAACAGCTCTGCGGTCATCGTGCCCAGCTGGACGACCGCGGTGAACGCCGCGCCGGGGTCGGGCAGCCCGAAGAAGGCGGGAAAGATCCGCAAATGGGCGGAGCTGGAGACGGGCAGGAACTCCGTGAGACCCTGGAGGAGTCCCAACAGGATCGCCTCGAGGGCGCTCAAGCGTCAGCGACCCTGGGGGCCCGTCTCAGGAGGCCATGTGGCCACCTTCGCCACCCCTAGCGCGAGATCGAGATGCTCTCGATGCCGACGGGCTCGACCGGCCGGTCGCGCGCGTCGGTCTCGACCGCCTCGAGGCGGTCGACCACGTCCATCCCGCCGGTGACCCGGCCGAAGACGGTGTGCTTGCCGTCCAGCCAGGGGGCCTCGTCGACGGTGACGATGAAGAACTGCGAGCCGTTGGTGTTGGGACCCGAGTTGGCCATGGCCAGCGCGCCGCGCACCACCTTGTGCTGGTTGATCTCGTCCTCGAAGGTGTAGCCGGGCCCGCCGGTGCCGGTGCCCTGGGGGTCGCCACCCTGGATCATGAACCGGGGGATGATGCGGTGGAAGATCTGCCCGTCGTAGAAGCCTTCCTCGGCCAGCCGGGCGAAGTTGTCGACGGTCTTGGGGGCGTCCGCGTCGAAGAGCTCGAAGGCGATCTCGCCCTCGCTGGTGCGCATCGTGGCGCTGGGCACCAGCTAGCGGCCCCGCA
The DNA here is from genome assembly GCA_035942615.1 of Solirubrobacteraceae bacterium. Classification (GTDB taxonomy): domain Bacteria; phylum Actinomycetota; class Thermoleophilia; order Solirubrobacterales; family Solirubrobacteraceae; genus Siliceabacter. The sequence goes on from DASZCY010000198.1 coordinate 1,445, forward strand.
GGCGGACTTCGGCGATCGACACGCCCGTCCGGCCGGCGTCCTCGCCCGTCAGGGCGGGCGCCTCGGTGATGCGCACGAGCAGGTGGCGGGTGCGGCCGTCCGACTTGAGGGAGATGCGCTCGCCGTCGCTCACGTTCGCGTCGCTGCCGATCTTCTTCCAGCGGCGGTCGAGCATGTCAGGCGGGACCGCCGAGTTGCTCGAACCGAACACCTCGACCGAGAAGCCCTGCCGACCGTCCAGATCGAGCGTCACGCTGCGCACGTCGCGCGCCCGCTCGAGGCCGAACGCGAGGCCCAGCCCGAACTCCTGACCGTCGGCGGGAACGGAAGCATCCCACGCCCGCGCGGCGCTGCCGTCGTAGGCCTTGGTGGGATCCCCAAACTGGGCGCCCCCGCGCCGCTCGCCGTCGTTGAGGAACTGGACCGCGCCTGCGCCGGGGGCCAGCGCGATCGGGCCGACCGAACCGGGCGCCGGCGCGCCACCGGCGCTCGAGCCGCCCGACGAGCCGCCGCCACCCGATGCCGCGGAGGGACCACCGCCACCGCCGGAGGG
>DASZCY010000199.1:0-4742 GCA_035942615.1 Solirubrobacteraceae bacterium
GCTCGGGGGCGGGGCTGGCGGGCCGCCGGCGCGCCCGAGCGGCGGCCCGCTCGGCAGGCTCGGGAGCCTGGGCGGCGGCCGCCTGGTGGGCCAGGGCCAGGCCCACGCCCAGCAGCGCCCACGTCAGCGGATCCTCCAGGAAGGCCGCGTAGAGCATGGTGTGCGCGACCAGGGCCGCGAACGCCGCGGCCACCGCGGCACGGGCGGGGTCGCCTCCCGCTCCGCGGCCCAGCCGCGCGAACGCGGCGACCAGCAGCCCCAGATAGACGGCCAGGCCGGCCACGCCCTGCTCGGCAGCGATGGTCAGCGGGATCGTGTGCGACGCGGCGTCGGCACGGTCGATGGAGGCGTCCTGCGCCGCGCGGAGCTCCGTCGCGAACGCTCCCGAGCCGAACCCCGTCAGCGGTCGCTGGGCGGCCAGCTCCGCGCCGCCGGTGATGAGGTCGTAGCGCCCGCTGGTGGCCCTGTCGCGCTGCTCGGCCGATCCGAGGTCCAGCCGCAGCAGGCCGGGGGCGAGCAACACGAAGGCCGCGCCCGCGACCACGAGCGTGCCCGAGATGGCCAGCGCGCGACGCCAGCCCCAGCGCAGACCGCCCAGCACCGCGAGCCCGACCAGCAGCGCAAGAAAGGACGACTGCGACAGGGTCAGCACCAACCCGCCCCACAGCACGGCGAGCACCACGACGCCGCCCATCGCCATACGTCGGCGGCGCGTCCACAGCACCGTCGCGGCCACGCCGAGCATCACCACGGCGAGAAAGCGCCCGAAGATGCTGGGGTCGAAGAACAGCGAGTTGATGCGGAAGTACTCCTCCACCTCGTTGGAGGCGATGACCTTGGGGTTGAGCAGGAGCGTGCGCGTCGCGTACTCATAGAAGCCGATGCCCACCAGCACGAGGGCCAGGATGCCGAGCACCCCGAGGCAGCGCACCACCAGCGCGCGGTTCCACCGCAGCCGCGTCAGGAGCACCAGCAGCAGCATGAAGGGCACGTAGAAGAACGCAACCTGCTCGAGCGCCGTGGCGACGTCGCTGGACCAGGCCGCCTGCGCGGCATACAGGACGACGGTGGCGGCCAGCAGCCACTCCAGCGCGCCCGGGCGGTTGCCGCGATCGGCCCCCCCGAAGTCGCTCTCGCGGTCATCGACCGCCTCCCACCCCGTGCGCCGCTCGGGGCGCAGCAGGGGCACTGCCCAGGCCAGCACGCCCGCGCCGATGAGCAGGTAGAGGGGCACGAGCAGGCTGGCGCTCGTGTCGCCCACCTCGATGGGCACGCGGAAGGGCAGGACGGCCAGGGCGATCGGGGCCAGCAGCGCGGGGCGCCGGCGCAGGCCGAAGGCCGCGCCGGCGACGACCGCGATCCCCATCGCGGCGCCGGCCACGGCCAGCAGCGGGCGCTCGCGCGCGACGGCGAGCTGGTCGGACGACCAGATGTGGACCACCAGCAGGACCGGGGTGAGGGCCAGGGCGCCCAGGGCGCTCGCCGCCCGCGCGCGCGGACCGCCCAGCAGCAGCGCGCCGCCGGCCAGCAGCGCGGCCAGCACGATGCCCGCCACCATCAGCGCGTCAGCAGCGTCCACGTGCGCTCCATGAGGGCGGCCAGCTCGGGGTCCTCGTCGAGGCGGGCGGGCAGGCCGGGCAGGCCGGTGTGGACCACCAGACCCCGGCCGACGCGTGCGCCGACCAGCACCCGCCGCTGGGCGCCCTCGGTCACCGCGGCGGCGACGACCTCTGTGCCGGGGGCGGTGCTGACGACGGGCTCGAAGGTTTCGATCCCGGTGAAGCGGCCCTCGGTCCCCGCGAACAGCTCGATCTCGTCGTCGAGGGCGATCAGGGTGACCGGCGTGCCGGGTGCGCGCTCCAACGGGCCCAGGCGCAGGCCGAAGACGGTGCGATCCGCGGGCGGGCGGGGCTCGAGCAGGCGGTTGGGCGTCAGGCGCACGGAGCGGCGCAGCGAGTCGGGGCCCGTCACCATGACGGTCCCGCCGCGTTGCGCGAAGCGCCGCAGCCCGCGCTGTACCTCGTCGGACAGCCAGCGCACCTCGCCGGCCAGGATCACCCCCGAGTGGCCGGTCAGGCGCGGCCCCTCGCCGCGCCCCAGAGCGATGTCGCTGGTCAGGTCGTAGCGGCGGCCCTCGCGGTCGAGGTGGATGAGCAGGGGGGCGCCCAGCTCGCGCAGGTCGCCGGGCAGTTCGCCGTCGCCGTAGGGCCGTGCGATCTCCACCGGACGCCCCCCCTCGAGCGTGTCGGGCCAGCCGTCGCCGCCGTCGTCCAAGCGGTTGCGTCCCTGCCAGGTGGTGTCCGGCATCACCACGAGCACGGAGCGGGAGCGCTCGCCCTGGACGAGGAAGGGCGCACGCACGACCCGGTCCCCGCGCCGGGCCTCGAAGACGTACAGGCCCGACTGGCCCCCGGGGGCGCGCAGACGCACGATCTGGCTGCGCGTACGCCGCTCGGGCCCGATCCGCTCCTCGGGCGAGCCGGCGCGGCGCACGCTCCACGTGAACGCGCCGCCGGGCGAGGCGACCGCGACGCGCATCGGCTCCCCGGCGGCCACGGGGGCGGCGGGGGCCTGGGCGCTGAGGTAGCGCACGCGGATGCCACCGCGGCCGGGCAGCCGCTCACCGTAGGGGGGATCGGTCGGGAGGCCCGCGACCGACTCGGCGACGTTGCCGGCCCGATCGCGCGAGCGCACCACCACCAGGTAGGTGCCGGCCGGCACTGCCTCGCCGTCGGCGCCCACGCCGTCCCAGCGCCAGGTCTGCTGCGACGGGCCGTCGGGCAGATCGACGGGACCGAGCAGCTGGCGGGCGGGGCGCACGTCGGTGCGCCAGATCTCGAGCTGGCGCCGCCGCCCGGGCACCGCGACCCGGACCTCGGCCGGGTCCCCGTCGGCGCGGGGGAGGATCTCGGGCCCGGCGTCGGACTCGGGCCCGATGGACAGGACCTCGGTGCGGGGAGGCACGGTGTCCTTCTGTGCGCTTGGCGTGAGCGTGATCGCGCGGCCCTGCTCGCGCAGCCCCAGGCGCAGGCGGTAGATCCCGTCGGGGGACATGGCGCCCTCGCCGTCGCGCCCGTCCCACCTGATCTGCACCCGTTGGCCGGCGGGCACGTCGCGCCCGTCCACCAGCGTGACGACCTCGTCGCCCTCGGCGTCGACCACGCTGGCGGTCAGCTCGTCGTCGCGCTTGAGCAGGAAGGCCCACCTGGCACGTTCGTTGCGCCCGTCCTGATTGGGCGAGAAGATGGGGCGCGCGGTGACCTCCTGCACTAGCAAGGGTGCCGCCTTGAGGCGCTGGGCCACGAAGAAGGCCGAGAAGGTGGCTATCACCAGCAGGGCGAAGGCGAAGCGGGCGACGAGGCTCACAGGCGGTGCACGGAGCCGTTGGGTGGGTGCAGCTTGAAGGCCTCGGGCCCGAGCCTGGCCAGCAGCGCCGCGCGGATGGTGCCCCCGTGACAGACCAGCAGGGCTGGCGACTCGCGACGGGCGCGCACGTCGGCGATGGCCGCCGAGACGCGGGCGCGCTGCTCGCCGATCGACTCCCCGCCGGGGAAGCGAAAGCCCTCGTCGGGGTCGACCCAGGCCCGAAAGACGTCGGCCTCGTTCTCGGCGACCTCCTCGTGCAGCCGGCCGGTCCAATCGCCCACGTCGATCTCGACCAGGCGCTCGTCGGCGCGGGGCTCGAGGCCGAGAACCTCTCCGACGATCGCGGCGGTTTCCCAAGCGCGGAGCAGGGGGCTGGCGTAGACCACCGCGACGTTCTCCCCCCGCACCTCGGCGGCCAGGGCACGGGCCTGCTCGCGACCAGTCTCGTTGAGGGTGGGGTCCCGTCGGCCCTGGAAGCGGCGAGCCCGGTTGTCGTCGGTCTCCCCGTGGCGGGCGAGGAGGATCACGGCCGGCTGGGCGCCTACCCGGTGCCCTCGGCGGCCTGCGTCCCGTCGGCACCGACGATGATCACGACGTTGGCCTGCTCGCCGGCGAGCACCTGGGTGTTGCGGTCCAGCTGAGCGATTGCGTCGGCGCCCACGCCCACCACCTGGGCCACCTCCCGGGCGGAGGCACGGTAGCCCTGGGCGTATTCGATCGTCGTGGCCGAGAGGTTCTGCACGTCGTTGTCATCCACGGCACCCTGACGGAAGCCGGCCCGGGCCACCTCGGCGGCGGTGCCGGCGGCCAGGCCCGCGCTGGTGGTGCCGTTGAGCACCGCCACCGTGACCTCGCCGCGCGGACGCGGCTGCTCGGCCGCTGCGCCGCCCTGGGCGGCGACGTCGTTGCTGGGCTGCGCGGCCCCCGGGGGCGGCTGTCCGCCGCCGCTGAAGGTGCCGGTGAGGACGAGGACGCCCACGGCCAGCACGAGAAGAACGCCCGCGCCGACCGCCACGCCGGCCAGAGGCGGGAACCGGCGCGCGGGCGCGCGTGTGGGAGGAGTTGGCGGCTGGCTTCCGGGCGGGCGCGCCCGGGGCGGGGCCGTGGGCGAGGGGCTGCCGGCGCTGGAGGGGGCCCGGCCGCGTAGCGGCGCGGATCCGTCCGGGCGGGCCTGGGGCTGACCGGCACCCGCCTGCCCGGGTTGAGCCTGGGGCTGCTTGGATGCGGGAGCGCCGCCTCGGGTCGCTGCCATCGCGGACGCGGCCGCGGGCACGGCGCTCGGCTCCTGTCCACCGCCTCCGCGGTTTCCCGGTTGACCGGCGGCCGGGCGCGCCTGGGCGGCCGCGGCCGCCGCGGCGGCGGCCGCGGTGGTGGGA